>SUPS01000332.1 GCA_005191415.1 Candidatus Helarchaeota ASGARD archaeon Hel_GB_A | reverse complement strand
TTAATAAGCAAAGGAAAAGTACAAGAAAAAGCCTTTATTGCAAACCCAGGTAGAATGACAGAACTTTTCATTAAAGATGCACCTGTATTCATTAAAAAAACAAGCAATCCAAAAAGAAAGACAAAATATGACTTAATGGCAATTGAATCAAAAGATATAATGGTGTGTATAGATTCGCGAGTTCCAAACTGGATCTTTGAAAATCATTTAGAGAACAACAAATTGGAGGAATTAAAAGGATATAAAATAAAAAGGCGGGAATATAGGATAGGTAATTCAAGGATTGATTATTTATTAGAAAATGGAAAAGATAAATGCTTGGTTGAACTCAAATTATGCACTTTAGTCGAAAAACAGAAGCTCTTATTTCCTGATGCAGTAAGCAAGAGATCTTCCAAACATTTACAAGACCTAATTAATGCAAAAACACAAGGATATAGAGTCATTGTATATTTCATTGGGTTGAGAGGCGATCCCGCTTCTTTTGGCCCTAATGAAGAGGTGGATCCGAAATTCAAAGATGCTTTTGATCGCGCAATGAAAGCAGATTTAAAACTAGTAGCCTTAAAAAATATCGTAAAATACGAGAAGAATTCACTAAGCTTTTCAGATTTAGATGCAATACCAATAAAATTATAATATATAGTATGAGTTAAATGGCGAATTACTCATAAAAATTTTTCGATTTTTTCTAAGATAACTCGATAGATATCGGAACTCAAATACATAATTTGAGAGAGAGCATTTAATCCTTTTTTAGCTTCATCAGGCGAGATTATTCTATTTTTTAATCCATCAATTAAAAGTCCTAGGCTACTTTTGATTTTGATTCCTAATCCTAAAGCAAAGTCTCTTGCGGCATCTTCATCGAGAAGTGCAGTAAGATTATTTTTGTACGCATAATAAATAACTGCTATTTCAGCCCTGTGTAATCCAGCTATTTGAGCAATTTTATCGAATTGGGGTTCTATTTTTATATTAATTACGTTAATACAACCTTTTTTTATTTCATTTTCAATTATTATTGAATCACTGTACCCCTGTTCAATGCCTTTATCGACAACTTCTTTTTTTACTTCAAGAGGTATTATAATAGCATATGGTTTGATAAGAAATAATAAATTTGCTTTGGCCAAGTGGATTAAAGGACCTGAATTACTAATGATTGGTTTCTTCGAATTCAGATATTAAACTCTCCTTTGTGAGAGGAAATGGAACATTATATGCTCTTAACTTATCGAGCATTTCGCGATAGGTTATTCCAGCGATTTCAGCAGCTTTCCAGATGGTAATTTTCCTTTCTCTTAGAGATTTTAGTAATTCTTCTAATTTATACTCTTTTAATCCAATTTTGAGCAATTGCCTTATGGCATCTGATCTATCAATTCCTTTTTCTTTAACAATTACTTCAATTTCTTTGAGAAGTTTTTTATCAATTCTTGTTGAAATAGTTATCATAAGTATACATATTAATAAATTGTACATAAATTTTATTAAATCAAACCTATAGGAATTGAATAAATTATTTATCTTTATGGCTAAAATCGGGATTAATTTTTTAATTCTTGAAATTATTTATTCCTATTAATTATCAGTTACTTAGAAAATTTGAAGGAAGTTTTGAGAGTGTCAAATACAGATAAGAAGCAAGATGAAATAAAACAAATCATTGAGGCAGCGAGACGCTTAGGAGTTGAGATCGATGAACAAAAAGCAATAGAATGGCTTAATAAAATGGCAGCTGCCCAAGCTAGTAAAGAAGATCTAGCTATCGATGAGGAAAAGGGTATTTATGGACATAAAATTAATATAATTGACTTTGATGCCGATGATTTAGAGAGATATAGAAGGATAGCAAACATTGTTGGTATTCCAGATACTGAGGGGGTCGTTGAAACAGCTATCTCCTTATCGGGATCTGCAGCACAAGGAAAAGTCCAGCGGTATCCCGGTGATTTGGATTATTTTGAACGTGTGAATATAATTGCTCCGACTAGGGAAGAAGCCTGTAGAATTATTGGGGAAGTAATGCGAAAAAAAGCATTAGATTATTTTTCATCACCAACATATCTATTAATTGAGGTAAAATGGGGAACATTTTTGACTAATGTCAAAAAGGATGGGAAGTTGATAAAAGCTGGCGCGCCTATCTCCTGGGCACCTCATGAAGTCAAGCAAGGATATATGATGGTTGAAGATGAAAATGGAAATCCCCTTAAAATAGAGTGGTCTTACGGTGAAAAAGATCCAGGATGGTGTAAACTCGACTGGGTGATAGCAGAAAAGGATGCAGGGCGGGTAGTTAATGTCTCAAATATGTTAGACGTCACCTGGGAAGGTCCAGATGGCAAAATTATCCCATTGGATGGTTATTTAGATCCGTATTTTCAAGAAGTCTACTTAGAGAGAGAATCTGTGCCTCTCTTTACCAAATTAAAGGAGTATTTAACACCTGAAAAATTAAATTCCTATGTTGAAGCCTTAAAGGGAGAAGTAAAGAAATATTTGAAAAAGGGACATGAAAATTATGGGAAAGTAGCCAAGCGGTTATACAATATTTTTCGATTAACTGGTGCGCATAAGGAGGCGATGTTCATCCGTGAGTTATTTGATGAGCCCGCCGCAGCCTTATATCAAGTATGGTCGTTGATTGATACCCTTGATGATAGTGGGAAAATGGGCGTTGATAAAGAAGTCCTTACGAAACAAATAACTGAATTAATTAAACAGGTGATTAAAGTCACAGAAGGAGAGGAAGAATCTAAGATTGTTGACGCCTTAATGAAACTGCGTGATGATATAACAGGTGTTAAAGATATTTCTGACGAAGAATGGGACAAATTAATCTCAGAATCGCGGTATCACGTTGTCAAGTTAGTCAATAATTACTTCTATTCGAAGTTGAAGGTAATACCGCAAATCGAAGAATTTCTCAAGCAATTACAACAAGAATAATTCCATAACTTTTTTATTTTTTATTATTGCTCTCGAGTTCTTGAAGTTCTTGAATAA
>SUPS01000086.1 GCA_005191415.1 Candidatus Helarchaeota ASGARD archaeon Hel_GB_A | reverse complement strand
ATGAGCAATAAATAGGAAGCTCTATGAATACTATGGAAAGTGACATGGTGTTTTTTGGAAATGAGTGCCGCTATTCCACAAAAATTCCAAAAATTTCTACTTTAGAAAAGTTTCAATAACAATTGAAAAAGAGAGAAGATAATTCATATGCATGGAATAAAAACTGACATATTAGTAATTGGTAGTGGTATTGCTGGTTTATTTTTCTCCTTAAAGGCAAGTAATTTTGCGAAAGTCATTATTATTACAAAAAAAGAGCGAGCTGAATCCAACACCAACTACGCACAGGGAGGAATTGCAGCCGTTCTAGCTCCTACCGATTCATTTGAATCCCATATTGAAGATACTCTACGTGCAGGAAATGGGTTGTGTGATAGAGAAGTTGTTGAGGCAGTGGTTAGGAATGGTCCTGCACGCGTTAAGGAATTAGTAGAATTATATAATGTAGAATTTACGCGAAAGCAAAATGGAAGTTTCGATTTAGGAATGGAAGGTGGTCATTCTCATAGACGGATTCTCCATGCAAAGGATTTAACTGGTAGAGAGGTAGAATCCTCCTTATTGAGTGCTATAGCAAATGCAAAAGTTCCAATATACGAAAATTATATCGCTGTAAATTTAGTAACTTCAAATGGAAAAGTCATTGGTGCATACGTACTGGATGTAAATAACAATAGAGTCATCCAATTTTTCGCCAAAATTATTGTCTTAGCCACGGGTGGAGCTGGGAAAATTTACCTCTATACAAGCAATCCAGATATTGCGACTGGGGATGGGATCGCTATGGCGTATCGTGCAGGAGCAACTATTATGAATATGGAATTCTTTCAGTTTCATCCTACTTGTTTGTATCATCCTTATGCCAAATCCTTTCTAATTTCCGAGGCCTTACGAGGAGAAGGAGCTATCCTCGTAGATAAGAATGGAACACGATTTATGGAGAAATATCATGAAGATATGGAGCTTGCTCCTCGAGATATCATTGCGAGGGCGATAGATAATGAATTAAAAAGAAGTGGCGATGAATGCGTCTATCTTGATATAACACATAGGGGTGCTGATTTTATCAAAAAAAGGTTTCCAGGGATCTACAAAAAGTGTCTTGAATTCAACATTGACATTACACGTTCCAAAATTCCCGTGGTTCCTGCAGCGCATTACTGTTGTGGGGGTGTCAAAGCAAAAATCGACGGTACTACGGATGTAGAACACTTAATTGCAATTGGTGAAACAAGCTGCACGGGACTGCACGGCGCAAACCGGCTAGCAAGTAATTCACTCTTAGAAGCACTTGTATGTGCTCATGAAGCAGCAAAAAAATGTAGAAAATTACTCCAAGAAGGCATAAAACTTCAAGATTTTAAACCATGGGAAACTGGCGATGCAGTCGATAGCGACGAGGCGGTCGTTATAACCCAAAATTGGGATGAAATAAGACGATTTATGTGGAATTATGTTGGCATTGTCAGGACCAATAAGCGGCTAAAGCGCGCCAAAAAAAGAATTATTAATTTGAAAGAAGAAATTAATGAATATTATTGGAATTTCATAATTACAGCAGATCTAATTGAACTTCGTAATATTGCAACAGTAGCCGAACTTACGATCGATTCTGCATTACAGCGAAAAGAAAGTCGGGGCATTCATTATAACTTAGATTATCCAAATAAATTGCCAGAAGCCAAAAATACAGAATTAAGAATACGAAAATAAAGAATTAAGCATAATTTGAGAGCCAATCACAAATTTGTCGCTTATTACAACTGGAATGCGTTTTAATCCGTGTTTTTGATACTGTTTGATAGCTAATTGCACCCAAATTCATTAATTTCTGAATCTTTTTCAAGAATTTATTGAATTCTAAATCAAGTAAATCCATATTGGGATTAGTTGGGCTCGAATTCTTATCGAATACTGCAATACACATTCGTTTTTTGGTTATACATAGACAAGCTTCTAGCATTCCTGATAAAGATTGCCACTCCATTTTGATAGAATTTGTACTCTGAAACATTCCAATCCAACGCCAATCAGCAAACCACCGACCTTTGAGAAGTGAAATTAACTGAGAGAGTTTATTATCTTCAAGATCCAAGGGAATTAATACTTCAAGCCCAATATACTCATTCGTATCGGAGATGAGTTTTGTTGGAGATGATTTTAATAAAGAATTGATAATTTGTATTCCATGTTTTGTTAAAGTATAACCATTTGATGTTTTTTCTATCAGTTTTTTCGCCTGTAATCTTTTCAATGCCGTTGTAACCTTTTGTTGATGCAAGTTCAATTTATTTTTGATTCCTTGAAAGCTTAATTCGGCTTTCGAATCTTTTGAATACGCCTCTATCACTAACAACAATAAAATATTAAGTTCACGATTAGTTAAATCAATCTCTAATGGATTATTTTCTATAAAATTCGAATCATCTTGTAGGTACGTATTGATCGGCCCACATGCTCTGAATTCAAATGTTTCTGTTTCGTTTAAGTCGCCTTGCATAAACATTCCCTTTTTTTGATAACAATTAAGAAGGGGAGTATATATTGACTAAGTTTGGATTCCAGTCAACAATAAGTTAAATTACATATTATTAAGAAAATTCGGAATTTTTTGCTATATAGTAAATCTTTTAGATAGAGGTAAAAAAAATTACTTAATTTGGTGAAGATATGGATTAGATTCCATTAATTGGAGATTATCGCGAGGATAGAGCCAAATTCGAATTTCTCCGCATGGATCTCCTTGATGAAAGCATTTAACTTCCCTGGCAACGACCTGAAAATTATTCCCAAGAAAATCCTGTGATAATTGAACTATTTGTTCTATTGTCAAGGTTAACAGTTTCCCAAATCGATATGCACCAAACTTCTCGGGAGAAACCATTGTAAGAAAACAAAAAGGACAGGATTTCATCATTAAAACATAGGTATGAACCTTTTCACTAGATTCTATTGCTGAAAGATATTTTGTCTTACTGAAAATCTTTTTAAAACCTCCCCCCCAAACTGAATACATCGCCATGTCTATGATATATGCGAAATCTTTCGGATCTTTAAACTTGGAAATAATTTTCTTAAACGAAACTCCCAAAACTGATGTTTCAAATAGTAGTTCTGAGATAATTTCTTCAGATAATGGTTTAACTAAGTCAATTAAACTTTCCATTGCATCTTCATAATTATCCTCATAAAAATTAGCCATAATATCAATCATTGTATGATGCATTGCACTGAATAAGTATAATGATAGTTTTGTTTCTCGTTTATAAAAAAGTCGTTTCCCAATATTTCCTAATGTTTTCCAAAATCCTTTAAATCCAACCATATATAAACCTCATCAAAATTTAGTCGATTGCTTCCATCCTATAGAGGCAATAGTCTTTATCGTGTTCAGCGGTTTTAACCATCTCCAAATGAATGAGACGTGGCTTTAAGTTCCCAAGATAAAGAGATCTCAAATTATAATAATGTTGAAAAAAGGCAAGACTCGGGTAACAGAATGGAACTTCTATATTCTCCATTTTATACGATTCAGTACAAAAAATACACTTATATTTTTTAATGAGACAACTTTGTACTACTTTTTTTTTCTTAACTATATTTTTTATTTGAATTTTTTCACCTGAATGTTTGCCAATCTCCATAAAAATATTTGGGATGGTTGCTGCTTTTTTCAATTTGGTTTGGTTAACTGAATAAAAGATGGTAACAGCTCTACGCCCTAATTCTCTTAATCGCCTAATTACCTCCTTTTCTTCAAAATTTTGAACCAAAAATGCATAAAGTTGGGGATATACAAAAGAAGAAACTGATTTGGCGACTTGAATGTTTTTATAGTCTTGAACAAGATTTGCTCCATGAGCAATAGGCGTAAAATTTTTAATATATTCTAGGTCTTTCATGATATTCTCAGTTATTTCCTCAATGGGCTCGTGATTTTGTGAATTTTTATTGAAATCAGAATTCTCTATTCCTTTTATTTTAATTACCTTCTTGTGCAGTTTTCTAATTATAAAATAAGGTAAGATATTATTTGATTATTTTCTTATCTTCAAAAACATCTATTTAAATAAATTGTTCTATTATTTCACCGCCAGAATATCTTCGCAAAAAGGTGTTCTATCCAGGATGTCCCATAGTTCCAAATACCACTTAAATTTTTAACATAAGATATCCAAGGAGTAAGTTGTCCAAGAGGACCGCGAATCTTTAATAGAGCACCTACATAATCAGGGGGACAATTTTTAATAAATTTTCCATATTTCTTATATTTTTTTACGCAATCTCCATAAACAATAGTTCTTTTCTTATTAATTTTCTGGAGTTCTTCTTCAGATAATTCAAGCCCTTTCCCGACAATAATAGTAATTTCTGGTAAATTCTCCCAGCCTAGACTAAGCCCGTAACCATCAAGAATTGCTTTGATCATTCCAACACAACCTGCACATTTGACGGTACATTGTTGACATTCTTCACCGACATATGCATGAATCTTCGAAGAAAGCTTCGTAAGATCTGTATCAGGCGTTTTAAACGTTTTTCGTCTTTCATTTAACAAGGGTGCATTCACTAATTCAATTTCATCAAGGGAAATTGGTCCAATTCCCTTCCGATTTAGAAGTACTAAATGTTCAATTTTTGTGGTATCATAATTCATAAGAGCACAACAGACAGTATCTACAGCAAGCCCATTACGACCTGCAATAATAAGCCCCGTCTCAACAGGAGTTGCCTCCATTGGTCCCTGCCCTTCACCCGCAATTATCGCGTCTGTAATATTCAAATCAGGCGTCCGAACTAAATAAAGGTCTGCAATCATTTTATGCATATTTACGTCATGATGGGATAATCTTTCTTTCTTAGAAATTAATCCCATATGATTTTTAACGGAAAGAGTAACATTGGCAAAGATATTTACCTTGAGTTTAGGAAGACTGATAAATAGATCTGCATCCAATAATTTTTTAGGGATTCTAAATTCCTCTTTGATATAAGGATCGGGAATTTTTACTGTGATATGTTTTCCTTCATCATTGTAACAAGGTTTTACTATCTTTTTTAAGCCTCTTTTCTTAATTAGCTTTTTAATTTTAACCTGTTTGAAAGAAAACCTCGCTGGCCCTAAGGTTTCTCCGTCACCAACGAGAATCTCTTTCGCACCTTTTTCGATTAACGCCTCTGCCACTCCTATTATAAAATTAGGATTTGTAATAACCTGAATTTTGGCAGTCGTAGGGAATACGAAGCTAGGTTTTAAATAAATAGTTTTATCAGTCACATCAAAAGATTCTTGTTCCAGAAAAGTAAGAATTTTCCCTTTAATTTCATCTATCTCATATTTTCTTTGGTCGATGAGGTATACTTTCTCCATCAATTGAAGATCTCCATATCCGCTTTGCTAAATTTTGAGATTATATGTTAAACTGATTTTAAAAATATTCTTCCACTTATCAATTGGCAAAATACCTTTAAAAAGCGAAGTTCAAAAGTTAAAGCATGAATTTTTTATTCATTCTAAATACGTTTTATCCAAATATCGGAGGAGTTGAGAATGCTACACTTGAAATTTGTCGAAAGCTTAGAGAAAAATTGCATAATGTTTATATATTAACGACCACCAAAATAAATTTTTACCCATTTAATAGAAAAATCGCTAAATTTGAAGAAATTGATGGGATTAAAATATATCGTATCTCGTATAGATTCAGAATTTTTGGAATACCCTTGAAAGCGTTGTATTTAGCCAAAAAATTTCACATAAATTATATTTATGTGACTGATTTTTGGGGGATTGCAGCGTTATTGTTAAAAAAGTTTTTCAAGATTCCTTTTGTGTATGTATTAAATGGATATAACCCAATCTGTCCCCGAGGAACACTCTTCTCTGATAAAATGTGCCAGGGTTATAGGATGGTGCGTTGTTTTAAAAATTGTCATTACTTCTCATTACGATTTATTTTTACAACCTTCATCACGCGATTACTAATAAAGGAGGCCCAACCACTTATTGCTATTAGTAAGACGATACGAGATACATTTCAGTCTTATTATGGAAACATTTCCATTAAAGTGCTTTATTATGGTATTGATTTACAAAAATTCCGCCCTACTAGATTCGATTCTGCCATTTCAGATTATAATTCAAAAAATTCAAACAAGATTATCCTTTTTTTCGGGCGATTGATAAAAGAACGGGGTATATCAAAATTTTTACTTTATTTCACCGAATTAATTAAGAAAATTAAATGCAGATTAATAATCATAGGCTTAGGTCCCGATTTAATAGAAATTAAATCTATAATTCAAGAGCAATCTATACAAAATTATGTGCAATTAATGGGAGTACTTCGCAATCAGAACCTAATTGATATGATTAATCGTGCTCATGTTGTAATTTTACCAATTTTATTTCCGGAACCTTTCGGGTTAATAATATTAGAAGCAATGAGTTGCGAAAAACCCATTATAAGTTTCGATTTAGGTGGTGCGAAAGAATTAATAGATGATCGAAAAACTGGAATCTTAATTCCCCCATATAATTGGACACAATTTATTGAAGCGATTTGTACGTTATTACAAGACGATAAATTGCGAAATTCCCTTGGAAAGGCTGCGCGAATAAAAGTAGAGCAAAACTTTAGTTGGGATAAATTTATAGATCATTTTTTAAGAGAATTATCATAGTTTTGAAGGGTATTATGTGCGAATCGGAATAATTAGCTCAGGAACTATCTTCGATCGCGTGCCTCCAATTTATGGTGGAGGTATTCAAAAATATGTATGGAATTTAGGACGATATTTAAAAAAATCAGGGCATATTGTTCATATTTTTGCTAAACAACAACCTGGTCAATTAAAAGAAGAATTTCTAGACGGAATTCATATTCATAGAATTTCTAATTCTGTTAAAATGAAAACACTTTCGACATTTATTTTTGGGTTGAAGGTTCTCTTAAAAATTCTACAAATTCAGAAAAAAGAAGGACGATTCCATATTCTTCATGCTCAAAGTAGAGTTTCTGGATTAATTATTCGGTCTTTTCTACGAGATCTCCCTTTTCTTATTACTGCACATAATTGGGATATCGCACTTACATCCCCTGGGCGATTTCTACATGGTTTTACCTATGCAATTATTTATTTTATCGAAAAGAGAGTCTATTCCCAATGCAATGCAATTATAACTCTTACATCATTTTTTCAACGAGTTTTACATGAACGTTATAATATCCCCTTAACAAAGACATATGTAATCCCAAATATGGTCGATATTGAAGCAATTGAATGGAAAACAAATAAAATTCAGCCAAGACCTAAAAAAATTTTCATGAATCCGTATTTATTGTTTATTGGACGCTTAGAACAGGAAAAGGGGTGTGATTATTTAATTAAAAAATTCAATATTTTAGCCAAGCAAAATCCCTCCGTTCAACTCGTTTTTATAGGAAGCGGTACTTTAAAGTCTAACTTGAATAAGATAAAAAAAGCATTGAATTGTGGAGATCGAATTCATATTCTAGGAGTTCTTCACGAATCTCAATTATGTCATTTATTAAAAAAGGCAAATGCATTAATTTTACCATCTCAGTTTGAACTCATGCCAACTGTCGTCCTTGAAGCATGGGCTGCAGGATGCCCAGTTATTGTCAATAGATTTTTGGGTATACATGGCTTTATCCACCACAAATCTACGGGATTATTGTTTCGATTAAATAACTCATCCCAGTTATTGGTAAATATCCAAGAACTATTAAGAGATCAAGAATTAAAGCAAAAAATAATTCAAAATGCTAAAATACTTGTTACAACAAAATATAATGCACCCCACGTAGTGAAACAAATTCTTAAAATATATCGAAAATTGATAGCTCGGTGCAATTAATGAGAATAGGCTATGTAGTCCAACAATTTTATCCTATGGCTTATGGAAGTGGTGTTCATGCATTTGAATTATCACGTGAATTAATTAAATTAGGACATGAAATTCATATCATCACGAAGGGGTTACCTACTCAAAAATCCTATGAATTTTTTCAACAGATTCATATTCACCGGATTTTACCCCCAATCTCGGTTCCTTATTACTTCCCCCTTAATATTGCATTATTATGGCGTTTTGGTAAAAAAATTATCAAAAAATTAGATTTAGATGTTATTATAGGTCATGGATTTGAAAGTAGCCTTTTCGCCAGAGTAGTGAAAGACAGTCCTTTTATTTACAAAGCTGTTGGAACTATTGCGTTACAAAGACATCGCAAAAACATAACTTGGCGAGACCATCTTGGAAAATTCTACTTTCCTCTCCTTGGATATTTTGAAAGAGTTGCTATTCATCATGCAAATTTCACAATTGCTATTTCTGATGCGATCAAACAAGAAATAAGGACTGAATACAACATTTTAGGGGGCAGGATATATCGCATCTACAATGGTGTCAATTTAGAACGATTTCATCCTCTTCAAAATTCCTCTCTTATTCAAAAACAGTTAGGATTTGATAAAGAGAAAATAATTCTTTTTGTGGGACGATTATCTCCTATTAAAGGACCACATTTATTATTGCAAGCAATTCCTGCAATTCTAAAAGAATTCCCACAAAGTAAATTTCTTTTTATAGGAGATGGCCCCCTTAAAGCATATTTCCATAAAATGATACATTCATTTCGACTAAATGAACACATAAAATTGCTAGGATTTATTCCCAATTCTGAGATTCCCCAATATTTCGCTATTGCTAATTTATGCATCATTCCTTCCTTATATGAACCTTTTGGGTTAGTTGCACTGGAAAGTCTCGCATCAGAAACGCCCATTCTCTCAAGTAATCGAGGAGGATTAGCTGAAATTCATCAATTTTTACCAAAATTCCCAATACTCACGTCATTATCACCATTTAGTCTCTCGAAAAGTGTTATTGAACTATTATCAGATCCTGCTAAATTAAAAAGAATGGGACGTATTGGACGAAAAGTAGTTGCCAAATATTTTACCTGGGAAAAAAACGCAAAAAAGACGGCGAAACTTCTAGAAAAATTATAAAAAAAGAAATAATAAAAAAATTTTTTTATATATTTTGAGCAGCTTTAATCCATTCTGAGAGCATTTGAGCCGTTATGGTAGTAGCAATGTTTTCTTTAGAAATAGTATCTAAAACTTGAACTCTTAAAGCGTTTTCATTAATTTTTGAAAGATGTTTAACAGATCGCACTCCGGATTTAGTTAAAATAACTGCATATTCTAGTGTCATTCCTGGAATTCGTAATAGGTCTGAAATTATTCGCCAAATAATAATTTTCGATTGTGGTAGACCTGTTCTGGTGGCAATATCCTTACTACTAGCTCTTAAGAGATCAATTGACGTATTGAAACCTGCTTTTTGTAATGCTGCTTGAGATGCCTGATCAATAATGCCAACAAACTCTGAGAGATGTAAAGGTCCTGTCCGTTGCGGAGGCGTTGGTGCGGTAGGCGCTGTGGGGGTCGTATGTGCTTTAGATTCGGCAGGTGTGGCAACTGCTGGTTGTTCATCTAGTACTTCCAGAATTGGTGTAGATGTCTCGCTTTTAACGGATGAGGGGGCTGGTGTCGATTTCGGCAGAGGCGTAGAAGGAAGAGTAGTGGCTTCTCTGGGTGAAAATAAGAGCCCTCGGAAGAAGACGAGCGCCACCCAAGCGCTGAATATTACTAACAAGGTTGGTAAGAGATATGATCTCAGCTCGCCATTTATAATCGGTAAAAATTTCCCCAGTACCACAATGATTAGTAGAATTCCTGGAGCCATAGCAAACCCAAGTACAGCTGATGTGTTTTTGAATTCCAAATTCCGTGAATGGCTGATAATCTTTCCAAGAACTAACCAAAGTAAAATAACAATAATAACGCCTCCCATAAATACAATCGGATAGAAAGTAATTTGCATTCCCCCTATTTCAAATACAATGCTTATTTGAGTCATTTCCCATAAGGATGTAAGTGAAAATCCGCCAATAGTCGCCTGTGACATGCTAAGATAGAGGCAGAAAAGAATTCCTGTTAATAACACAAACACTAGGCTTTGCCCAAAACTGGACGAATCTTTATAAATACTATTGAAACTTGAGCTTGAACCGATGAAAGCGCCCGACAATTTCGAGCCGAATGAAACCTCTGTAGTAGGAATAATTATGACTTTACGTTTCTCTGGAGGGATCTTTTTTATTTCTTTTGCTTTTTTAATCCAAGCATTGATTGTCGGAACATCTATCCCGGTATCTTCACTAAGTAAGTCAGGTGATTCTTCAGCCAAATCCTCTACACTCATTACCCCTGCACTGACTAATTTTTTTGCATCGTCGATCTTGATCTCGAGTAATTGGCTGAGTTCCTCGGCGGCGGCATCTACTTCAATGAATTTTTTTCGTTCCTGAGCTCTTGCTAGGATGATCCATGTTGTTAATTGTTTTTTTGCAATCCCTGTTATTTTACTTAATTCATCTGGATTAGAGTTCCCTAAATTTTTAATTGATCTGATCCCAGCTCTATATAATTTGACCGCATTTTTTTTACTGAGACCTTTTATTTTTGTTAATTCATTTATTACCTTATCTTCCGCCATTACTCTACAACATCCTCGATTTAAAATTTAATTCAGTATTATCCTAAATTTTAACATTCCTTGGCGCCAGTTTTCCCTGAATCTTGCTCCCACAGTGTGCAATTTCCTTGTACATCGGCGCCAGAATTTTGAATATTTTCTACTCTAAATATTTTATTTCTACCCTAAATATTTTATTACCAATATAAAAAGAATAAGGCGATATATCGATTGGTTTCTAATCTGACTTTTTCTATGTAGAAGAATCATAAAATTTAAAACATTGGTTAGCAATTACTTCAAAAATGGTATCTACATTTTCTCCAGTTTTAGCAGAAGTTAGGAATATTTGACAATTTTTATTTGAGAAATCTTTTTCTATTTCTTCTTTTGAAATAGCTTTATTAGGTAAATCGGCTTTATTTGCGATAATTAAAATGGGAATTTCACCACAATGGGATTTAATATCATTTAACCAGTCTTTTACATGGTTAAATGTCTCTCTTCTTGATAGGTCAAATACAATAAACGCTGCATTCGCACCTATATAGTAATGATTACGAATTCGGTCGAAACGTTCGTGCCCTCCCATATCCCATATTGTAAGGGTGATAATATTTGATTCATCTAAATTAATTTTCTTAATCGTGAAATCGGCACCGATTGTAGGTAAATATGATTCATCAAATTTTCTATCAGCGTATCGTCTAATCAAAGAGGTTTTTCCTACGGAAGGATCTCCTACTACACATAGTTTATAGGCAAATGTCTTTGTTTCAGGCATTATTTATTGCACCATCTTTTCAAATATTTATTAGTCCATCTCTAAAACATTTGACGTTGTAGAATTATAATTAAAGATTTTATAAAGTTATTGAGATATATATATTCTTCTTTTATATTAGTCTATCTCAACAAAATGGAAGTAGATTAAAGATTTTACAATCCGTTTATATCTCGATCTTGAAATAGATTTTGATAATTACGGAAAATGATTAAACGGCTTTTCTTGTAGTACATAGGAGAAAAAAATAATAAAGCTTAAGAAGTACCACATCTTCATTATTTTATAAGAGACTACAGTACGATCCTTATGGGTTTAATGAAAAGAGGGGTTAATCTTGAGTGACGATGAAGAAATTACCCTTGAAAAAACCATTACGGTCCAAGATAAATTAATCCAGAAATATGAACGCCAAATTAAGGGATTAGAGCGAAAAGTTTCCGAATTAGAAGGACAAGTGGAAACTTTAAATGAGGAAAATGTCAATGCAGCAAAACGCGAAATCGAATTATCCGATCTTCTCGCTAAGCAAGAAAAATTAATAAGAAAATTAGAAGAACATCAAAATGAACTCAATGAAGAAATAGAAATTAAGGCTAAGAAAATTGATGAACAAATATCAGAACTTAAAGAGAAGACTGAAAGGATTCTCTCACAAGAAAAGCAAATAGGGCAATTAGAAGGGCAAATTCAATATTTAACCAAAGATTTGCAGGAGAAAAAACAAGAAATTGAGACATTAAACAAGCAAATCTCTGACTTACAAAATGAAAAACTTGAATTATCTAAAAAATTATCTCATCTCTCTGGAGTATTAGATGAGCAGACAAAAAGAATAACACAAGATGAAACAAAAATTGAAACTTATCAATCAAAACTCACTAATCTGGAGAATCAAATCAGAAACAAAGATACAGAAATTAAAAAAATAAAAGAGGCTTATGAAAAAAGCATAACCGACCTTACAGTATCAAAACAGAAATTGAATACTTTACAAGAACAAATAGAAAAACTTGAAAATCAGAACAATTCATTAAAAAATCAGATAAAGAATTTCGAAACAATAACTGAAGAGAATAAGGAACTCAAACAAATTAATGAAGAATTGAAAAACGAATTAAAGAAATTGAAAGAGCTCCAAACGGGTACGATTCGTGGTCATGAGACGATAATTGAATATATTGGCTCCCAAATAGAAAAAACTATTTCCAAAATTTCAATAACAACACCTACAATAATGGACCTAAAAGATTTAATTGAGTCTCTCAAGAAAATCACAAAACCCATCCAAATTCGGATTGCTACACATATAAATCCCGAAATTAATCAACATGTGGAACTTTTAACCCAACTGAAAATGATTCCAGGCATTAATATTCGGAATTATCCAAAAGAAGATCGGTGGTGTGTAGAACGAGATGGAACCGAAATCCTGCTAGCACATGCGGGTATGGATCCCGTCGGAATAATCCTTGAGGACATGGCGTTTATTTCACTTGTTCGAAATTTCATTACTGAACCTTGGATAAGCAGTAAAATTGTTTAAAACTTCTTTTACTAGAATTTGAAATTCATTAAATAGAGATGTAACAATTTTTATTAACGAAGAACTAAAAATATTTACTCATATTAAACAGATATATATGCAGATCCTTAGGAGTTCAAGTTAAAAAAGAAAGAAATATATGATGAAAAATAAGAGCGTAAAGAAAAATACCTAAAATCAGAAAAAAACGAAAAGATGGTTTATATTTTGGCAAGTTTGGAAGAAACACTAGAATCTCAAGAACGAATAATTAGAAAACAAAAGCGGCAGATTAAACAATTAGAACGAACTGTTACTTCTTTACAAGAAGAGCTCCTTAATTATAAGAAAGAACAAAAAATGAAATTGCTCGAGATCCAAAAAAAGGTTAAGGAGCAAAGCCGTACAATCAAGGAATTGAAACGACGTGCCAAATTAGAAACCCGACAAATTGAAGAAATGAGTTTAAAACAATTGGAAAAAGAAGAAACCACATTTTCAAAAATACAGAAATTCCAAAACGAGATTGAAACATTAAAAATTGAAAATGAGGAGCTTTTGAATAAATTAAATCAAAAGAATGTTGTACTCTTAGAAAAGGATAATGAAATTTCAAATTAGCAAAATCGAATAAAAAACTTAGAAGAAAAGATACAAAAAATTGAAGAAATGGAATTAAATAGTCTTCGACAAAAATTACAAGTGAAAGAAGAATTAATTAATCAACAAAATGATGCCATCAATAAATTAACATTAGATATAAAGAAATACGAGGTAGAAATTGCAGAATTAGAATATAAACTATCAAACGAACAAGCTAAACATAACGAGTTAGAAGAAGCCAAGAAAAAAATTGAACACCAAGAAGAGATCATTATCCATCTTCGGAAAAAAGCTACTTCGAATGAAGAAACGATTGATGCACTTCGTGAACAACTAAATAAAGCAAATAAAAGAATCGATGAGCTTCTTCAAAGAATTAAATCGCTTCAATCTCAAATGGATCCCACAATTATTAAGATTCCATTCTATCAAATAAATTTGCCAGAGGAATGACTGCGTTTCAACTTTGAATAATCTGGTTTTTCCATTGATCCAATAGATCATTGATTTCGATCACATCTTTTTCTGCCAGGCTCGTATTAGATTTCCGAAGTTTTCGGGCCAATTTGCCTATCTCATAAAGGGCAGGTGTCCATTTACTCTGTTGTGAAATTTGTTCTCTTGCCTGATCAAGTAAATCCGCAATCGAAACTGAACTAATTCCACTCTTGATTTGCTCCTTTAAATCGGAAAATATTGCTTCGATTGGATTTAACTCCTGTGATTTTTCAAGGGGTGGCGTAACTGATATTGTGGATTGCGATATAGGAGGCGGTGTTGCGGGAGGTTCTGGCTGAACAGCGGGAGGCGGTGTTGCGGGAGGTTCTGGCTGAACAGCGGGAGGCGGTGTTACGGGAGGTCTGGAATAATTTACTGGAGTAGTAGGAACATTCTCAATTTTACTCTTTAATTCTGTTATTTCCCTTGTTATCCGTTCTATATCAATTTCCATTCCATCAATTTTATCCACAATTCGGGCAAAATCTCGTTTAAATCCTTCAAGCGTTTTCTGCAAATTTTTTAGGAAATAATTAGTTTCTGCTGTTGATTTCTCTACCTTTTCTATACGACCCACGGTCATTACAACCCGTTCTAATGTTGAAGCAAATTCACCCATTCTTCCTATTAGCGTAAGCCCAATTTTTTCAAACCCTTCGCGTAAGCGATCAATAGAGTCTGATAATCCTGGATTAACCTCTGAAGGTGGTTTGAAGATAGGTTCTTGCTTTTCTTGATAACCCAACTGAGCTTTCACTTCAGGAGGTAATTGCTGCAATACTTCTTCTGGAATATTCTGTTCGGGAGGACCTCCCTCTTTCTTTTTTTCTTTATCGGATTTATCTTTTGGCAAATCTTTCACTCCGAATTAAAATCCTTATAC
>SUPS01000085.1 GCA_005191415.1 Candidatus Helarchaeota ASGARD archaeon Hel_GB_A | reverse complement strand
ACCTTAATACGCGTCTCGATTGTATAACCAGAGCAAAACCCAAACCCATGCGTCTCCCAATTCAAAACTAATGTGGAATTATCAGTAATATTAAGCCCCTCAGTTGAAATTGAATATATAACATATATTTCCCCTAAATTTACTCCTACAAAATCGCGGTGAAAAATCATAACAGATTCTTCCTGAGCGAGAGCGTCAAGATCCCCTGTCACATTAACAGGTTGTCCTTCAATATCATAGGCTATTGGTGCGCGTAATGCATAGGAAGGCGTCGTATCTAAAGATGAAATTGATGCTGAGGACCCATTTTCAAAAATAACCTCATATTTTTGCATATTTGCTATAATACCCAAGAACATCATGTGAAATAATATTATAATGAAGAAGAAGATACATAGATAAATTCCTACTTTCTTATCATATAATTGTAAGCGAACCAAACTGATTACCACCCATCCTCATCATAAATATACCATTCCTCGAAATCATCCCATTTATTCCATCGATGACGCTTATTCTCCTTCTTCTTCTTTTTTTTATCTTTCTTTTCTCGTTTTAATTCAAAAAGATTACATTTAGTTCTCATAAAAGAATCGACTCATGAAGAATGGTAGGAAGAATATATTGCTCTACTTGAATCCACAAGTACTACTTTGGATTGAACATATATATAGGAATAAGAAAAAGCGGCTCTAACTTTACGGGATGGCTCCCTTTTGCCGATCAATAAGAATAAAAAATTGCAAATTCCACACGATTCTTTATAAAGAAAATGGTAAAATTCTTAAAGAGAGATCTCAATAACTCTGATAAATATTATCACGATTTTCTCCTAAGCAGGAATCTCCGGAAACAAAAATTACCATCTTATTCGAAACAAAATAAAAGGTTCTCTTATCAAACATTTTTTTTGCATATATTCATATAATTCCCCTTATTTTATTTGAAATTTTCAATACCTTTTTTATCGCCATTTATTCAAAAAACGAGATATTTTTATAGGGTATTTTAGTTAATAGTACTGGTGAGATGAGTAATTCATGAGAGTTTGCACTCTACTTGAATCCACAGCCAGTGGGGCTTAAACTCTTTTTTCATCTCACCATTCCCACTGGCACTTCTTTTAGAATTTATAGGATATTAAAAAATTATATTGTAGGTTAGATGTTGGATGGTAATTCTTCTTGGGAACTTTCGATAGTATTTGAATAATTCCGAATAGCATTATTATTGAGAGACATAAAACCATGCTGAAACCAGGAATACCTCTCGGAGTGGGTGAGGATGGTTCCTCTTGACAACCTTCGATGGTATTATTGAACCAATAATTTTCAATACCTCTGTCAACAATTTGCTGTGAAAGACTACAATTCGCGTTTGCAAAGATTCGATTCAGATAGAATAAATTATTGCTACCATTACATTCAATCCCTTCCTGCGAATTGAACGAAAAGATATTATTTATTACATCATAGTTACTCGCGAAAGAATCTATGGATATGCCTGTTAGGCCATTTCCAGTTATATTATTTCCAAGAATTCTACAGGTTGCTGAAAATTGGAAATAGACTCCATGTTGATTGTTTTGCCAAATATTGCATTGTAGAATCTTGGTAAAATCTGCTTGGTAAAGTAAAATTCCAACTTGTTGATTTCGTAGTATATAATTCCCTAATAAGATATTCCAGCGCGATTCTTCTAAATAAACTCCATCTCCTAAATTATCTTGAATTTCATTGTCGGTGAATGTGTTATTATCTGATTTGTAGAGATAGACACCTTTTTGTGTATTTTTTTCGATAATATTCTGCATGAGACTATTGTTGTACGCCCAAGCAAGGTAAAATCCATTTTTATTATTATTTTGTAATGAATTCTTTGAACATGTGTTATTATTGCTAACTCTTATGTAAATGCCTGAATCTTGGTGGAATGATGCTGTATTGCCCGAAATATTGTTGAAATTAGAATAATATACCTTTACTCCATAAGAAGAACTTCCAAAAGAGATTTCGTTTTGGGAGATTGTATTGTAATGTGACTTGTATAAGTAAATTCCCTGTTCTCCCACAGAATATGAGAGATTATTATTTTGAATAACATTACTATGGGAATAAAATAAAGCAACGCCATCAGAACATCGCGAAAGGTCTAGCCCATCAATTAATGAATTATTACAATTTACCAGAATAACCTGTCCAGCATTAAGAAAATTAGCGTTAGCTAATCCGACCTTATCACCATAATAATAAATAGGTTTATTATTAACCAAATTAGTTGGTTCGATGGTATGCGTTGCAAAGTCAGTCTTGTCAGCCCCTCTCAATACCACTCCATTACTATACAACTCATTTCCGAATAGGATTATATTTTCGGATTCTTGGATTTTAATTCCAGCGTAGAAATTGTTTGACAATTGATTGTGACTGATGGTATTATTCTGGGAATCCATTATCATAATACCACTTCCATCATTAGAGAACGCGGAATTTCCTGAAATATTGGCAAAATAACTGAACCTTACATAAATACCAGAATAGCCATTATTAAAAATTGTATTTCCCGATACAGTGCTATTGTAACATTCAACATTTAGATAAATCCCATCATACAGATTATGTGAAACAGTATTTCCTATGAGTTTTGTGAAATTAGAGCGAAATATCTCAATTCCGTAATAATTTCGGTTATACGAAACATTCACACCAGAAATCACATTATTACGCGAATAACTTTCATACAGACCATCTCGCCCATTTGAATGGCTAGTAATACCTGAAATGGTACTATTTCGCAGATTATCCACGTAGATTCCATCCATCGAATTATTAAAGAAAAGGGTGCTCCCAGAAATTGTGATATTTAGAGAATCCACAATATATAATCCATAGCGATTATTATATGATGTACAATCGATTATTTTCACATTAACACAATTATCTAATTTGATACCTGCATCATAAGTCGCAGTTCCTGAACTAAAGACGGTACAATTTCGTATCTCAAGATATTTCGTGGTCTTTCGAATTTCGATGGCTGACCCGTTATTATCCGCATCAATTTCAAAATTCGCTATTATATAGGGGTCATCATAGGTCCCGCTTCCCGATTTATCGGGGAATGCATCGAGTTGTGTATCGCCATCAATTAGAATCGGTGCGTGCGTCGCTAATTTTTTCAAGTTCGTTTGGTCCGAATTATCTTTTATAGAGAAATTGGTCTTTAGCTCTATAGGAAGTAATGCCATTAGAAGTAATACGCTACTCAAAAGTATTATAATGATAAAAGTTTCTTTGTTCCTTAACTTCTTATTTTTTTTGGCCATATTTAGGCAATCCTTATCATTTTTTGGCTTGGATTATAGAATATCCCTAGGCGAAACTATTTAAACCTAATGACATAGGCAAGAAACTTTCCTTTTTATAAATACCACTATATTTTGAAGATCTTGGCTTTCAACATTGATAAGGTGGCATCTTGCTTGTTTGTAAAGCCGCTGTTTCATTTTTTTACGCTTTAAATATCGTTTAGAGTGAAGCCCCCAAAATTCGATGTAAATACCATTGCCCAAGCTGAAATCGGGACGAATCACCTTTCCATTGATACGAACATATGGCTCATATTCATGGGGAATATTTAGATACTGAAGCGCGGCATCAATCATCCACTCCCCTCTAGACTTTACAATATGTCCATCAAGACAGACATATAGTGGGAAGGAAGCCTTGGGGTGACGCCAACGCCAAAGTATATAAAGAATTAGTCCAATTAAGAGGCAAATCAGAATTAAATAATACAATTCCTCACCATTTTGGATGAATAGCTCGTAATAATTCATCTACAAGGCTAAGAGGGAGTTGAATTATTTGAACATCTTCGTACGTAATATCATCCGATCGGATTTGGACGATATAGAATTCATTCATTAATCTCCCAAATGCCGTCATATATTCCCGCTGTGCAGTTCGATGTGCATTGCAGTAGAATACCTCATCCAATATGGTTGTAAGCAGAAACTTTCGGAAATATTCGAGTTTGAAATTTTGCGAAGTTATACTAATCATTTCCATCATCCTAACTTTCTCAATTAAAAGAAAAAAATTTGAGGGGGGACCACCTTTTAGGTAATTACTCCTATGTAAGAAATGGAATATCTTCCTTAAACGGCTGAAAGAGCGATTTACGATCCCGAAGTTCAGGAGGATTGAGAATCTGTGCTTCCCAATACCCAGGCATGTATTCGCTCGGAGTGATTACAATTTGGATTACTTCTGGCCTCCAGATTTCCTGAAAAACTTGATCATGGTAAATAAAATTTGAAAACACAATACACGTGGTCCCAAGATTCGTAAGCGTCTTGAGGCGGTCATAGAATTCCTGAAGCTGCCTTTGAAGATGTTCAAAATCATGGATAAATTCAAGATATAGGATTTCGCTAAGATCCATTATTATCAGGTCGAAGGGGATTGTTAGGCTTGCGAGGCAGTCCGTAAGATCATGAAGTGCGTTGAAATGTTGGTCATTTATAATAGCGTAACATTCAAACCCTCGCGGTAAACGTTGAATCAGATAGTTTTTATATTCCCCATCAGGAACGCAAATCTCATAAATTTGCTTGGGCTGAACCCTACCACTAAATAGAGCAGTTAACCCTTTGATCTGAGATATTTTAATTTCATTCATGGCTATAAAACCTCCGTTTTGGTTGTTTGGTCTGGTCTTGCCCGAGTAATCTAGTCTAATCTCTTCAAAGAGGGGAATAAAATGACTCAATTCTTTACAACTGCATAATTCATTCTCATATAATAGGCTTGCCTCAAGTACGCTCATTTTATAACCTTACATCCATTCTAAGTTTTTCTTAATTATTTACCTCCTTTTTAATTTGATTTTTTCACCTTATACACCACCAATATCCCGATTAGGACACCAATTCCAAAAATCGGGGACACGTCATCCAAGAACGATGTAGAGCCAACCGGGTCTGTAGCATTATCAGGAGGTGTATCTGGCAACTCGGATTGTGAAGTTCCGTTCGTAGGTGGATATGAGGTGAGCATGAATTCGCAAGATTCTTCAATCAAAATGCCATAAGAACCTGTTTCAAGGGTGAATACACAATCTAAAGGAAATTTATTATACGCATCCTCTAATACAACGTAGTTCCAGCCCCGTGTAATTGTTGCATAAAGCGTATCGTGAGTGACCGAAAAATTTCCCTCATCTACATCTATCTGAAACACTTGAATTGGCTGATATTGTTCTCCAATAGTCACAATTTTAGAAGTATTCAGAGAGTATGGCTTCGCGGTAAGGACAGCGAGTGATAAATCGGTTATGCTTGTTGTTTGGTATAATTTTAGATAATAAGTTCCTGTACGGTTTGGAGAAAAGAAAAGATATTCCCGAAAAACTTGCCCTAAAGAAACTGAGTAAGGTGTCCCTAGAAGGATCGTAAAATTAGGATCATCATATAACTCAAGATCCCACCAGATTGCAGGGTCTATATAGATAAAATATATTTCATTTTCAACGGCAGAAAACGCAATATAACGTATCTCATATGTCCCGAAAAAACTGCCCCAATCAGCTCCATAATAGATGTCTGTTTCAATCCAGTAAGGATCACTGGGGTCATTCCCCCATCCTTGAATTGTAAACGGTTGTAAATCTCCACAGAATGTAATAGATGTCTTATAATTCCGCATGATTGGACTTAACCAATTAAAAATTAAGGATATCAAAAAAATACAAATGATTTTCCTTTTCATATTAATACAACTCCTGAATTTTCTTAATTAAATCATTGATGGTTGTTGGACGGAAAAATTCATCAGAAATACGTATCTGTGGCTCAAAATGGAATGCATAAGTATGCCCTTTTCCACCAACAAGCTGAAAAAAAGGTGTCATATCAATTGTGCTAAATCGCCCTTTATAAGCAGAAAAATTTTCATCATCGAATTGCACGATAATGAAGTCTAAATTATATAAATTCAGTTTTCTCTGTACTTCAGAGTATAAATCAACCTCTTTATAAAATTTAATGATACCAAAACGCCAATTTTGTTTCGTCCAATAGATATCTAATCGAAATATCTTATCTGAAGTCTGCGACTTCGCTACATCTTCCTTTATATTTAATCCTTGTATACGCAATTTATTTGTAAATTCCGTTTGTTTATGCGTTGCGAGGTGACGAACTGCAATAGTCCGGGAATTATCTTTTGGGTCCATTTTCAATACTGCGCGAATTACCGGACGCCAATACTCTGTAAAAGCTGTTCTGCTATTATGTAATAGATCAAGCAATTTTATGGATTCCAATGTATTATTTACTTGCTTTTGAACAAGAAATGCAGTATGTGGTGCTGAAGGGTCTATATACACATTTAAATATTCCTGCAATTGGTCTATACAAGGTGAATGGTGGTGATCAATCCAAGTTATGTCGACTAATGCCTTATGACGAATATCCCTTATCGCTTTAAGAATACGAGTAAAGTACAATTCTGAAACTCGCAGATCCAGGATAAAGATTTTATGCGGGAAACCTTTGGGAGCTTCGCGCTGTGAAATATATAGGACTTTATGTAAATTGCGAGCTGTCGCAAAATAGACTTTACAATGAGGATATTTTTGAAATACAATTGCGGCAGAAATAAAACCATCGAAATCAGAGTGGGCGATAATTGAAACATGTGTATAACCAAGCTTAAATCGCAAGAGAAAGTATAAATAAGAAAATTGTAAATACTGGGTTAATCTTTCATTAAATTCAGATTTAGATACTAACAACCCACCCATATCTAACTCGCTCGTATAATTCATATTATCCCTCATACAGGATTTAGAATACGGGTCAAAGATCGTCGAACATCATCTATTGCAGAGAACAATTTATCTCGTTCTTGATAGGATTCTATCATGGATATGCTCTCCAGGTTAATGGCATATTCTAGATCCTGATTCCTTGCCTCCAATTCCTGATTTCGAGTCCGAAGTTTAAAATTCTCTACCATTAAACTGTCAATTTGTTTATTTTCATGCTTGAGTTGGGTCAATTCTTCTTTTAACGCTTGATTTTCTTCCAGGAGTTTTGAAATTTCTATGGCGAAATCATCATTTATTGCTCGTAAATTCGTCAAGGCTGTTTGGATTGGTTCTTGCTCTCGTATTTTATCACGTAATTCGCGGTATCGTATGATAAACGCTCTTATTTTGCGAATAACATCGTCTAGCTCTTTACTGACTTGTAATTGGGCCATTGTTCGGTGTTTAATGATATTTCTATAATAATTTACGGAGTTTTGTCTTAGATCAGAAAGTTGCTTGTAAAATTGAAGCGCCCGACGATGTTGAATCGTCAATATGACTGCAAAAATGCTGAAAAGTATTCCAATAGATAAAAATACTATAAGATCCAATTTCTGCTATTCCTCCATTAATGCTCGTTGTTGTTGCATTATTAACCCAAGATGTCCTAAATAGAAATACCGTGATAATTCCACAGGATGGAGGTTATTTTCTTTACAATGTGGGCAGCGGAAAGTATGCCCATCCATCGCTTCTGTGTAGCTGATAATTTGATCACAAGTCTTACAATGGAATGACAATGCATTATAATCCGTGAATTTTAATTGACGACAAAGCTCTCTCTTCTCTGATTTTAACATCTGAACTATTAAATGGATGTACCGATTTGCTTGAATCAAGAATTCTTTATTATTTTCTCTTTTGTAATAGGTAATCAAACCAAGTTTATCAAGTAGATAGAGATTTTGACGAATTTCATTACTACTACAAGCAAATATTTTTTCAAAAATTGTGTATTCCAGTTCTATAGCAGGTTGCTCTAATATTAAGCCATATAAGGTCAGCTGGAACTCTGAAAGCTTGAATTTTTGGAGGCTCACTAATAATGCAGGATTCTCCTGGGTCTTATGAATTAATGCAAATAAAGCCCTAAGCTTTGGTCGTCGAATAACAAAAAATTTCCCGATTTGTGCAATACTAGAATGATTTTTAATAGTTATTCCAAAGCGATCATCAGAACTATGCCATGGTATAAATCTAATGGATAAATGCTTGAGAAGTTCTATTATGTTTTGAAATAATCGAGGATTATATTTTGAAAATCGGATAGAGACTCGAAAAGGATTGAAACTACATTGGATTTTTGAGGAATTTAAATATCCCTCCAACCATTTCAATTGCTGATCAAAGGTTAACCATTGGGGGATTGTATTATTCTTTTGACGATAGCCCAAACACCATAGAAACTTCTTAAATACGAAAGGAAATGTTACAATAAGTTTCCGAAAAGTATTAGGATGCCGTTTAGATCCTCTTTTCCGTCGTTTGCGATGGATGACGCTCGTTTGAATTTGAATTCCCAGCCGTTCAGCGATGCTTTGAATTAATGGTTTCTGGTATGCATCAATTCTGATTCGTAATCGTTTTGAATACTTTGCACTTCCAACAATTAATCCCCATAAATAAAGGATATCATCCTCTAATTTGAAAGGGTAGGGGATTCGAAGAATTTGCTGAGCGTATCTACATCGAATTAGAATTTGATTTTTATTACATATAGGATCAGAGAAATTGGTTATCTTACACCAACCTTCTTTATCTGGATCAAAATAAGAGAAATAAGATACTAATTTCTTCTTAATTTTTATGTGTTCAAAATTGTCCTCGATTTGATTTGATATAGAATGTGTTCTTATTTGCATTTTTATCGCACCACTGCAATTTTTTTCTTGAAAGAAGCGGCGTCAAATAGGGAAGTTTGACTCCACTTGAATCCACAAGTACTACTTAGGATCAAACCTTTATATAGGGACAAGAAAAAGCGGCTCTAACTTTATGGGATGGCTCTCATTTGCCGATCGACAGGAACAAAAAATTGCGAATTCAACACGATTCTTTATAAAGAAAATGGTAAAATTTCTCTGGAATGATAATTGCTTCTTTTATTCCGAATTTGCCGACTTTATTTTTGAAGATTAGAAAGAAATCGTTTTCAAGCAATTGATTTAAATTTAAAAAGGTTATTGGAATTTAAGCCTTTATTTAGTGGTTTCAATCTCTATAATTCAAAAGGAATCCAACGTTTGCCATCCCATTGTTCTTCTAAATGAAAAAAACGCGTATCCTCTTCAAGTATCCAAAGAGACGGAAAACAGGCCTTTGTAAGAGTAAGATGTGTAAAAAGATTCAAGTGAAATTTAGTGAAATTTTGCTCTGGGATTTGAAAGCGACAAATCAGGGTGATTGGATTAGTAGTTTCATAGAGTTCCAGGAGAGGGAAATGTCCTAGGAATCCTCCAACAAATAACTCTGGATTATTAATATCTTTAAGAATTAAAATATAATCTTCCATACCAGGTATTTTAATATCAAGATATACCGATAAGAAACCAGAGAGATCTTTTATAAAATCGATTTGTTTTGACCGTCGTCCTTTCTGCCGAAATCTTCCAGGCTCTTTCCGTGTATAAATCTCTTTTAATCGAATAAGAAATTCATTACTTACTTCAATCATACTTTGTGGAATCTCTTCCCGATATTGGACTACGGATCCTAGTTCTTGATCAACCATGACCTCTTTTAAATTCAAGAGCCATCGATCAATGAACGTGAGTTCATCATGAGCTTCTTTATACAGAAGTCGAATATCATTTGTAGGCGGATATACCGTTGCAATGGGATATAATTCATCTGGGCGAAATTGTCCTCTTATTATATTTAAGTTTGGAGCAACACATTGCGTGAGATAACGATACCCGTCCCCCAACATCTTATACTCTCTTATAACATATGGGTTTCTAAAGGGTTTATCTGTTAATAGAAAAAATGGTTCAAGCCCTAGTAAATCCCAATGCAATACCTGAATTTTTTCGCTACACCGATATTTCTCGCAAAAATTATTTATCCTACGAGTAAAGGTCGAAATAACCGATTCACCTGAATATTTCGCCAAGACTGTATGCGGCTCCAGCTTATGCCGTATGAGAAGCTGAAATATTTCGCGATCAGCCTCTGAAAATAACTGATTCTTTGTCGTTTGTCTCATAAACGGTCCCTTATTGAATAAAATATGATAGTACTTGCAAAAATTCACCTTTATAAAATCCAATAATAATAATAAATTTCTCTAGTAGAAAATAAGGCTTTTGATGAATTTTACGATTTCATAACTTATTCGATTGAAATTATTACTGGATGTTGATTAAATATAAGTAAATAGGCTTGCTTGTTTATATGGTAATCGTCTAAAAGCGAGTTTTAATCGAGAAATGCCACGGTCGATCCGTTGCAACCCCCATCCTTTCTTTCTTAAAAAATACCGCAAATATTTTGTATTCGGAGCTTGAAAACTTGGTTTTATCTTAATAATTGGTGGCTTAAGGAATAAACTTCGCAAACGATCAATGTCAAATGGAAAATCCTGATACCTATAATTCTCTTCGCCTTTATTGATGGGAAAAATTCTTTCTTTTGGAATATCTTCTAATTGTCCATATTTTCGAATGAGCTGAAGCGCTGTTTTTGGTCCAACTCCTTTAATGCCTTCATTAAAATCCGTCCCAATTAAAATTGCTATATCAACAAGCTGACGATGTGTGATCCCCCATCGCTGTAAATGCGCATTTAAATCGTAATAAATACAGCTTTCTGTTTTAAAGTTGAATTCCTTATAAACGCGTGGACAGCCAAATAGAAGGCTATCTTGATCCCTTGAAATCATCCCATAAGCATTTCCCTCTCGAACCAGCCACGCACCTTGTGCTTCCCCCTCTGAAATCCCACGCACTACCGGGCATCCCATGAGCCGCACAAAGTTTTGAAGTTCAGATATAATCTTATCATAAAGAAAAAGAGGATCTTCATAAAGGGAACGTCGTTCTGCTGGGTGTTTTGCCTGAGTTTTATAGTATTTCCAAGCAGCAACTAGTCGTTGTATTTTAATAGGCGATTTCTCGCGTTTCTCTCTGGGAGGATATCCATCAAATACAAAAATTGGACGGATTTGGCGCTCCATAAGATTGATAATGAAATAGAAAAAACCAATAATGTGAGCAGCGGGGTCTCCATTACTATCATAAAGAATTTTACCTAATTTCCGAATCTTCATGAAATATTTAAAAAGTAAATTGCATCCATCAACCACGATTTTCTTTCTCGCCAATTTGGAAAGATTCTGTACCTCTGGACTGAGTAATGGTGTGAGTTTGACACCCATTTTTCGAACTCCTTTCAAATTATCACGAGAAATGGTAGGTAAAAAAGTGCCTTTTTAAATATTTCTATAGCGCTAAAAAAGGTAACTAATAAATAACTCGATAAATAAGGAGGGTAAGTTGATTTCTAAGCGTAAATCTAGTAGAGGTGTGTTTTTTGAAAAGTATAAGTCGTAATATTCTTATTCTAATTCTTTGTATCGCTATAATTTCCGCTACGATTGTAACTATTATCTACCTTAGAAATACGCAGAGTGATATAGAAACTAGTCGAGCAACAATTGGATATCAACATGTTGGAGTAAATAATTGCACATTTGAGATTTATTGGGCGGTCATATCAAATTATTCAAATGTCCAAGTGGTTCTTTCAAGAGATATAAACTATATTGGTCCGCATACTCCTGATATTGCGGAAGTTGTAACTGATAGTTTTGGAAATCAGCGAATCCACCTAAAATTTTCCAATGTATCGAATGGAGACATAATTGTCTTGACCTATACCACCAGTTATAAGCTTTATCCTGAAAAGGTTACATCCATAACGGAAATCCCATCAACCCCCATTCCATCTATTCCAGAAGAATATCCTGCTGAAGTACGCAAGTATCTGAATCCAGGGCTAGGCATTGAAATTACACCTTTACTAACCGATTATGTCAATAATCTTACGAGTGGTACAACTTATCAGCAAGTCCTTGCGGATGTATTTGCAGAACTAGAAGCTAATTATACTTTAGATCTTCCAACAACTGAATATATTGTAAGCGGTACTGCAAATGTCACCTCATTCCCCGAACCCGATATTCGTAATGCAACCGAAGTTTATCTAGATAAAACGTGCGTATGTGTGGAATATGCCCGGTTTCTGGCATCCTTAATGCGGATTAAAAATATCCCCTGCCGAACTGTGAGCCAATTTGAATCAGGCGTTACTACGCATAGTTGGAATCAGATTTATGTAAAAGGTACTGGCTGGATTGATGTAGATCCCACGACAAATAAATATCCAAGAAGAACTGCTACGGAATTGGGTATTGCTTATCTTTTAATTGATGAAGATCAGGATGATACATCAGTTGTTACCTTTAATACTACCCCCAGCACATTATTTAGAATAATGAGTCAAAGTGAAGTACTTCCCCTCTTAAACCACCCCGAACTTTGGTCAAGTATGCCCTCTGGTCTATAGATTATTTAACTCATTTAACTCATCAACTTTTTTTCTCTCCTTTTGGAAGTCCCTTTCTCTCTCCTTTTGGAAGCATTGAAAAGCAATTATACCTAAAAAGAATTTCATAGATACTTTTATAAAGGAGATATCAAACCTAAGAAATCCTTGGTGAAGAAAATGTCCGATTCTAAACCTTTTAGTTTGGAATTGTATCAAGGAACTGGAACCGTGTATGAACATTTAAATGAACATACTTATGAAATAGGAACTGTTAGTTTGAAAACTTTAACAAATGCTATTGTTGGATGTGTCTATTATCATCATATCCTTCCTGTTTTAGAAATAAATGAGAAATGGAATTTCGAAGAATATCAGAAAGCGCTTAAATCTCATCAACGAAAAATAAAACGAATAACGCGACGCTTAAAGAAATATCAGAAGATTTATCCTGGATTGGCAGAAGCTAAATTAGCCAAAATTGATCCTTTTTTCATTGATGTCGCAATCCCTATCAATTTTCCAGTCCCATTTTTACGATCCGATCCTTATAACAAAGCAATTATTGAAAAAATAACGCCTTACATCTTCATCCTAAATCCATTACGCCTTCTAGAAGTGATTAAAGAAACTGATTCAGGAGTGATAATAATTTGAATTGGCAAGGACTTTCTCAGCTATTCGAGAAAATAATTAACCAGACGAAAAGTCAATATCCGAATCTTCGTAAATTTATTTACGATCGATGCATTGGAATTGTCTCACGAGAGGAATTAGAGAAAATTCGGACCACACACATCGCTGTCTTAGGGGTTGGCGGGATTGGGATGCCTTTACTCGAACTTTTAGTGCGGGCAGGCGCCGAAACTTTGACGATTGTCGATAAAGATATTATCGACCCGACGAATATGAATCGTGTCCCACTCGCCTTTCCTTTCACGTTCGGCCAGAAAAAGATTGAAGTAGCTGAATTGTTCATGCGAATGATTAATCCAAACGTGAATATCCGCAAATTTGAGACCATTACGAGTCAAAATATCGCTGAAGTACTCCAGGATGTCGAGGTTGCTGCTTTGACAATGGATGGGCTTTACTCCAGCTTGGTTACCGCAAAGTATTGTCGAGAGCATAATATTCCCCTACTTGAAGGATGGGCTCTGGCGGGGATCCTTAATGCTCGGATTTTTATGCCTAAGGGTCCTAGTTACGAGGAGGTCTATAATTTTGAAATTACGAAGCCTTATGATGATCTAACCAAAGAGGACCTTGCTATGCTGGATGATGCGATGCTGGTCGCCTTGAGTAAAATTAGCCGCGATACCATAAAACATTATACCTCAGAAGGACTGCGGCTCATGGGTGATGGCTATCCACGTCGCAGCTTTTCTTCAATGGTCTGGATTATTTCTGCCCTCTTAGCATCGGAACTTATCTTTAAGTTAATCCTAAAACGCGATCTCCCCCAACGGATTGCCCCCGACATTTTCCTCTACGATTATATTTACTATACGGATCTAGTGAAGAAGGGACAAAAACGAAAGCTCCGTTCCCAAATCCGCGAAATCCTGACAAATGATGGCTCTATTCAAGAAAAAACGAATGCAATTCTAAAACTTCTTTTGTAATTTACCTTTTTACAGGGAATAAATAATGGATTCACAAGTTATAAAACAGAAATTAACAGATTTAGGGATTAATCCTAAAAATGTAGTTAATGCCCATGTCCATCTTCCTGAGATCAATGCATCAATGATAGAGAATGCACAAGGACAGATGGATCATGCGATGCTTCCGAAAGAGATCCTAATTGAATCTATCCAACTTCTAACACCTCGCCATTTTTATACTAGAAATCGGCACTATTCAGGTGCGGCAATTATTCTCCCGCTCGAAGCCCATAATATTCAAGGTACGAGTAGCATGCTATACTGTTCCAATCGGCGGGTGCTGCGATTGGCAAAACGCTATCCTGAATTCTATATCCCCTTTGCATCTATCGATATGACCGCGAAGGAGACTCCCAAAAAAATTCCGCTACTGCGAGATCTCGGGTTCGTAGGCGTTAAATACCATGCCCTTGAGGGATACTCGTTATATGATCCCCGATGCGTTGAATCTTTGAAACAATTAGAAGCATTAAATATGCCATTGGTCGTTCATCTTGGGGATACTCCTTTCGAAGGTGTCAATCTGGAGTATGCAGATCCGCAAATACTCCTTTATTTAGTAAAAGAATTCCCTACCCTTCGAATTATGGCGACTCATTTTGCCACCCCTCTGCATCACACCCTCTTTTGGATTGCCTCTCGTTATGAAACTATTTTCCTTGATACTGCGGAATTTCCAATATACTGGCGTGCTTCTAGCGAAAATCCGTATGGTGGACTGCTCCACCCATTAAATACGCGACGCATTGGACTCCATAAATTCATTTTTGGTACCGATTTCCCGATGCCAACCTTCCAATACTCCACCCGTGGTACTCTTAAAAT
>SUPS01000331.1 GCA_005191415.1 Candidatus Helarchaeota ASGARD archaeon Hel_GB_A | reverse complement strand
AAATAATGAAACTTACTAAAGTCTTTATTAAATTATAAATCCAAAATTGATGGTAGAAAATAACAATGTTTCGGTCGGGGACAGGAAATCAATAATTAAGGATGGTAGTTAGGATATAAAAAGAAAAAAAAGAATATTAAAAGGCAGAAAAAGAAAAAACAAGATCTTTTTTTCTATGAGGAGCCTTTCGGGTTAGATGCCATAGAATAAGAGCTGCAACTGCGATTGTAGTGATACCAAAGGCAAATGTTGGAATACCTTTTGATGGAACTATAATTATTGATATAAGCACTGTATCTGGAATTCCATAATTACCGCAAGAATCGTTGTAGAAGATAGTATAATTCCATGTTCCTAAAGTAGAAGTATTAATGTTGAGAACTATGGGGGTATTATTGTTCCAGGCGGTCCAAGTCGTGTGTAAAGATCCATTTCGCTGAATAGAATAGTAGCCACCACCATTGGCATCGTAAAGATACCATGTTAGATTGAATTCTGAATTCAAAGTGATAATCTCATCTTCGGGGTGAGTTGACCACGGGCAAGTTCTGTCGTATTTGAGGAGGACTAATTTATAATCTGGGAAACCAAAGCTATTCGTAGTTCCAGTGACATAGATATTATTGTAAGAATCTAAGAGGATATCCCAAGATTTGTCGTTATTAGATCCTCCCCATGTTAAATTCCATAGATTTTTACCATTTTGATCAAATTTAGCAATTATTATATCATATGATCCCACTCCAATGCTAGAAGTACAGCCGCAGATATAGATATAACCGTCATTATCGATCGCCAATCCATTAGCTTCATCATCTTGCGAACCGCTCCAAGTCACATTCCATAGCTCTGTTCCATCAGAAGAAAACTTTACCAATGCAATATCTTTTTGCCCTGTAATAAAAGAAGTTATGGTGCCTGTAGCTATTATATTCCCTTCGGAAGTAATTTTTAGATCATTTCCGCTTTCGTCTTCAGAACGCCCCCAGGTTACGTTCCATAGCTTGTTCCCATATGAATCATACTTTAATAATACCATATCCGAACTTCCAGCCATTCCAAAGCTTACCGTTTCTCCAATAATGTACAATTCATTGGTATTTCCTAAAGCTATACCATAGAAAAGATCGTTGTTCACACCTCCCCAAGTCACGTTCCAGATTTTTGTCCCATTAGAGGAGAATTTCAATATGACACCATCATTTCCGCCTGCACCGTAGCTGTTTGTGCACCCTACCACATAGATATACCCGTTTTCATCAACTGCGAGTCCATAACCATATTCATATTGATCTCCGCCCCAAGAAGTATTCCAGAGTTCAGTTCCATCGGTAGAATATTTTATTAGTACTATATTTGCCCTACCGGAAGCGTCAACGCTGCTTGAGGCACCTACACAATAGAGGTATCCATCTTTACTAGATTTTATATCATAACCATAATCATTCAGGGCGCCTCCCCAGGTGATATTCCAAACTCTTGTACCGTTAGGATAATATTTCATCACCACGATATCAGTCATACCAGCAGTAAAAGCATCCGTATATCCTGTTACGTATATATTTCCATCGAGATCTGTTGTTAATCCACGTCCGATATGATAATTGTCTTTTTCACTCCAAGAAATATTCCATAAAAGGTATTGTCTATCCGTATTTGTTACTCGTATGTTTATCGTATCTAGTGAATAGTTTCCTGGGCTTTTAATTAACGCTGTGAAAAGTAAAGTATTTATAAAACAGAAAAGTAGTATTCCGAAAAATAGAGTTTTTCTGCAACTGAAACAATGTTTTTTCATCGGATCAGACCTCCTTTAATATTTTTTATACGGATTTCGGAAAGATACAAAAGTACAAAGAAATTAAACAACCCTACAGAACTTTTTATCAGTTTTACAATTAAAAATTCTTATTTAAATATTATTAATCACATTAAATCTCAAAATATTCTCGCTTATCAATCGAAAAGATAAAATACCATAAAAGCTTGACATAGGTATTATTTTAGGGACGGACAAAAAACTTATGCAAATTAAAAAGGATGCCCTCTATCATTTCTCCAATTAGCCATATATCTTCGGATTAATCTATCCAAAATATTAGATCCAGGAATAGATGAAAAGTTAGTAATAATTTAACGACTTGATCGGCCGTTTACATGCCTATAGCAGGAAGTTCTTTCACCTCTTTCATCCACATAATTTGAAATTCTTTTTAAAGACCATTATCTTGCAGGAAAAACATCAAAATCAAGGATACAGCAATTTACTTTCGGCTTTAACCCCCAGACGCTTCAGCTTGCCACCACTAATTATTTAAAGAAAATCCGTCAAATTCTTAGGTAGTTTATCACCCACATGCTTCATCAGAAGGTTGAATGATGGCAAAGGAAAATCTTGATGAGGAAGAACGCGCAATTCTGCATGCCTTGGAAGGCATTCTCGGAAAGGAGCTTCCCATTCGAGATGAAATTGAATGGAATACTCGCGGGGTTCAAATCGAATCGGGGCGAATTATTGGGATCAGCTTCTATGATATGAGTATAGGTACCAATAGAAAGCTATCTGAATTTTGGGATTGTCTATATCAATTACGCCATCTTAAAACCATTCATTTATATAAGAATGAACTAACGGCGCTCCCGGACTCCTTCGGCAACCTCCATGCACTCCGATATCTAGACTTGGGGAGGAACCAGTTGGCGGCACTCCCGGACTCCTTCGGCAACCTTCACGCACTCCGATATCTAGACTTAGGGAGGAATCAGCTGGCGGCGCTCCCGGACTCCTTCGGCAACCTCCACGCACTCCAGACACTACATTTGAGTGAGAACCAGTTGGTGGCGCTCCCGGACTCCTTCGGCAACCTCCACGCACTCCGATATCTAGACTTGGGGGAAAACCAGTTAGCGGCACTCCCGGACTCCTTCGGCAACCTCCACGCACTCCAGACACTACATTTGAGTGAGAACCAGTTGGTGGCGCTCCCGGACTCCTTCGGCAACCTCCACGCACTCCGATATCTAGACTTGGGGGAAA
>SUPS01000330.1 GCA_005191415.1 Candidatus Helarchaeota ASGARD archaeon Hel_GB_A | reverse complement strand
TGCCGCTTTAGCTATACCAGACGAAGCCAAGCCAGAAAACGTGAAGGCAATGATTAATGCAGGGATGAAATATGGCGTTTATAGACAATGAAACTTATCTTTGTGAAATTAACGACCCTATTGATTAATTTTTCTTTTTGACATATCTGTTCGGTACATCCTTCGGTAAAAGATACGCAGGTTTCCTGTGCCACATATTACGGGATAGATTCAGCAAAATAATTAACTTTATATTAACGAATTTCGTTATTGTAACGTGGTGTTTCCATTGCTAACTGAAGAGGAGAGGTTACTATTTCCATGCAAAAAATGCAAAAAGCTGGTTCATCCTTCAAATTTAATTCAAAACGATACTTGTTTATATTGTTTTGAAAAAAAAGTACGCCAAAGCACTTTTGGTTTGAAATCATTTAAAGCATTTTCATCTGTTTATTTTTATCTCCCTTTTTTCTCAGCTATTGGCAGCTTACTCATCTTCTTCTTTGTCCCTTACATAACACAAGCGCTTGTACTCGATTTTTTCGCTATATTCATCATAGTTATAAGTTTAATAACGGCATTTCCTTATATCAATCCATCCATGTTCCAAATGGCGGAGGATCGAATTTCTAATTATCAAAAATATATTAATGAATATAATCCGCAATCTGCTGAATTTTATGCGAAACATCCTGATATACCAGCAATTGCGCGGTGCTCTATTTGTTTTAAACCTTATTGTGCGCATGATCTATGTTTTACAAATCTTAAAATTCCCACTGACTGTCGATATTGCGTTGAAAGATATTTAAACTCAAATCTTTCTGCTACCATCTATTATATTTTCGCACTCGCCCCCATTGTCATCCTTACTATCTTAAATGGAGTTATTTACCGATTTCAGATTGATGTTATCATCATCTTCTTCGCTCCTTTTATCATATTTTTCTTTCCTCTGGGAGTTTATCTGACAAAACGAACTATGCTTTCTAAATCGGCCCCTGAATCATATGTTATGAAGAATTGATTTGCTTTATTTTTGATAAAAATTGAATAATTTGTTTCCTCAAATAAATCTCGCGAGAAAGTTCAGTAAATATAAGGAATGGATGTATTACAACCTTTAAGAAGGGAAGACTTGGTCAATAATAGAATAAAATGTTTGGAAAAACGGTGTTTTTACCATGTTCTACTAGAAGCCCTCTTTATATGCTTCATGGATGAGGCAATTCGCCGAAGTTTTTAAATATGTTAGTAACGGGTTGATTCTTAAAAAGTCTTGAATTGTAGATAGAACAAAGAGTAAGGAAGGAAGAAAGAAATGACTTTGGAAGATGAATTAATCACGGCGATTGCTGAGCTGAATGAAGCGCGGGCTATTGAAATTGTGCAAGAACTCGCTGATAGAATGTCTGCAATGGATATAATAAATCTTGCACGAGAAGGCATGCAACGCGTTGGAGATAAATTTGCAGCAAAGGAATATTTTTTAGCCGATCTCATCTATAGTGCAGAGATATTCCAAGAAATTATGAGAAAATTAGAGCCTGCACTGACGATTACAGATAAAGCTCCTTTTAAAGGAAAGATTGTGATAGGAACCGTCAAAAACGATATCCATGACATTGGGAAAAACATTGTGATCAGCCTATTACGAGCAGAAGGGTTCGATGTCATTGATTTGGGAGTGGATGTGCCAGTAGAACAATTTGTGAATGCCGTGAAGAATGAACAGCCTCGCGTTCTCGGTTTGAGTGGTCTGTTGACAGTTGCCATTGATGAAATGAAAAAGACGATACAAGCAATTGAAGAAAATGGACTGCGAGAAAATTTGAAAATTATTATCGGAGGAGGACCAATGGACGAACGAGTTCGCGAACATGTCGGGGCTGATGCCAGTACTCAAGATGCAGTTGAAGGTGTTAAAAAGATTAAAGAATTTTTCGATTAAATATAGTTCAAATAGGTTAAAACTTAGGGGGTAGATTCGTTTTTTTTGCCAACTACAACAGGCAAGCTATTTGGGAGGATTTCAAATTCAAATTGTACACCTTTTCCGACCTGTTCGCCATCAAGATCGAGAAAGACAGGACTTTCGGAGGTAAGACGAACTTTTTTACAAAGGGCGTGTTCCTTTGCTTCAGGTAGTTCTAGATGTTTTCCTTTGTAGATTTTTCCGATATTACGTAATAATTTCCAACGCGACGCGTCTTGGATAGTAATGACATTAAAAAACCCGTCTGTGCTAATGCTGTTCGGAGAAATCATCATACCGCCTCCGAAATATTTGCCAATACAGATACAAGTCATATTCGCATTATAATCGTAGGCATTCGCTTCGTCATCATCAAGGATCATTCGAGTTTGTGATTTGTGATGATGGAGAATACCTCGAATTGAGCCTACCAGGAAGGAAAACTTCCCTCCAAAGCGTTTAGTGGTCCTGTTAACCCGATCAACAACATCGCCCCCTAATCCTGTATCGGCAACATTGATGAAAAGTCGCGAACTGGGATTTCCCTCCAAATCGGTGTAACGGGCAATTCCGACATCCTGTTTTTGAATTTGACCAGTGAGTAACAGATTAACCGCGTCTGTAAATAATTTAGGGATTTCAGCCGTTTTAATGAAGTCAGAGCCAGTCCCGCTTGCAATGACCCCAAAAGTGCATTGTGGATTAATTGGGCGGAACTCTTCAAAAAAACCATTCGCAACCTCATTAAAAGTGCCATCGCCTCCCACAGCAACGATAAAGTCCTCACCATTCTTTATAGCTTCTCGTGCTAAGTCTGTTGCATGATTTGGCCATTCCGTAAAGACATAATTATACTCAATTTCTTTAAAATCAATAAGCGGTTGAATTTCTTTATACCACCTTTTTTCGGTTTTGCCATTCGCAGACTTCGGATTAATTATAAATAGCATATGTCTCACCAGAAGTGATCAAAAAAAACCGTGAAAATTAATCTCTATTTTACTTCGCTTTATCTTATAAAAGTTTAGGGGAATCAAAAATTTTGCAATTTTTCCAATTCTTTTGCAATTTGAAAATTATTGAGAGTACATAGGATATAAAGAATTTCCAATTCGTTTTGCAATCTCACATC
>SUPS01000084.1 GCA_005191415.1 Candidatus Helarchaeota ASGARD archaeon Hel_GB_A | reverse complement strand
TCTTCAATTCTCGTTTCTGCTGTTCGTATGGTAAAGTTTTGAGGTACTCAATTAAGGTTGCGAGATCTTGCTCACTCAAACCAAGGCGTTCAAGTAATTTAGCAAGTTCGGATTCAGAAAGAGAGGTTTTGGGGAGTTTTTCTTCTTCCTATTCAGATACTGTATATATTTATTTTTTCATTTATTACGTGGAAATTAATATAGTAAAGTTCCATATTCCCTTAATAGAGGCATTATTCCTTTATCAGATTACAACTTTTCATTAAATAGAAAAAATGCAAATTATCGGTTGCTGATTTTATTATGAAATGGAAAATGAGTCAGGAATTTCTTGAGAATTGGAATGAAGCCAAGCGGTTAGAGGAGCAAGGGCATAAATTCTTTCAAGAATGCCAGTATCAGATAGCGGCAGAAAAACATCAAGCGGCTGCAGAACGGTTTAAGAAATTATTAGGATACATTGATATTTCAGATGAACAAAATCACGAAGGAATTCGGAAGCGAGTTTTAGGAAATTATCATATAGAGCTCGCGAATTATTATCATAGCCTTGCCACTTTCTACTTCTATCGAGGTGATAAGGAAGCTGCCTTAACTAATTATCAACACGCAATTGAAGAACAAAAGAAAAGTATTCAAGAATATGAAACTTTGAAAGATAAAGAGCAATACATGCACGAAATTAATTCTCTTAAAATAGTACTTCATTTTTATTTAGCTTATGAAAATTTATGTTTGGCACAGCTCGCATTTCTTGATGAACAATATGCAATGGCGATTGAATATTTCAAAACGGCTGAAATCCATACAAATTTAGAAATTGAATTTATTGCAGAAATAAATGATTTAGAGCGCTTAAAAAGAGCGAGAGCTCGATTGTTCTACGTCAAAGGACAAATTTCGAGGACTGAAGCACTATTAGCTATTCAAAACGCCAAAAGAGAAGATGCAAAAAGAAAATACCTAGAAGCTTCTAGCTTTTTTGAAGATGCTTCGAAATTGTATCCTGAATGGGACGAATATAAAAAATTAGCTCAGAAAGCAAAGAAAATGGCAAAAGCAATAAGAACTTAACATTTCGGAGGAAGTTTTTTCACGCCTAAGTATTTAGAAAGTATCTTTAAGGCGCAGAACTCTCCACACATAGTACAAGGGACAAGCTCATCTGAATCGCCTTTTTGTATCTTTCGCGATCGCGAGAAAATAGTTCTAGCTTTCTCCTCATCAATTGCCAGTTTAAATTGAGTTTCCCAATCTAAATTAGCACGGGCAGTTGCCATTGCTAAGTCCCAATCAGACGCACGTTTTCCGAGTTTAACGATATCAGCTGCATGTGCTGCAATACGGGAGGCAATAATTCCATTTTTCACATCTTCTAAGTTTGGAAGTCCTAGATGCTCAGAAGGAGTAACATAGCAGAGAAAATCAGCACCATACAATGCAGCAAGAGTTCCACCAATTGCGCAAGTAATATGGTCATAACCAGGAGCGATTTCAGTTATGATAGGGCCTAAAACATAAAAGGGTGCGTTATCACAGAGGGCTTTTTGAAGACGCATATTCGATTGGATATGATCAAGTGGAAGATGTCCTGGTCCTTCAACCATAACCTGTACATTTGCGGCACGTGCGCGTTTTACTAATTCTGAAATTGTAAGTAATTCGGTCATTTGGGACCAATCACTTGCGTCAAAGATACATCCCGGACGCAACCCATCGCCTAAACTGATACTAAAGTCATATTGATGGGCAAGTTCAAGTAGGTAATCATAATTGGTATAAAGAGGATTTTCAGCATCATTGTGTAAAATCCATGCTGCTAGGAAGGTTCCGCCTCGAGAAACCATACCCATTAGGCGTGGATATTTCTTTAGATAGTCAATTATGCTTTTTGTTACGCCGCAATGTAGTGTCATAAAATCAATGCCATCTTTAGCATGGCGTTCAATGATATTAAAAATGATATCTTCATCCATTTCGACAATGGCTTTTTTTCGGTTTAGCATTTCAATTGCAATCTGATAGATAGGGACTGTACCAAGGGGAATATCGATTTCTTGGATTATTCTCCGCCGAATTTCGTCTAATGCACCTCCAGTACTTAAATCCATTAAAGTATCCGCTTTATATTTAACGGAGATTCTGGCTTTTTCCAACTCCAGTTCAAGATCACAGATTTCAGCCGATGTTCCGATATTTGCATTTACTTTTGTTTCCAAGCCCTCCCCAATGCCAATAGGTCTAACATTTTCCCTTCTGGTATTTTTAGTAATAATAATGCGTCCATCTATTAGTCTTTGCCTAATTTTCTCTACAGATAATTTTTCGCGTTTCGCTACGGCTTGCATTTCGTCCGTTATTGAGCCATGTTTAGCCAATTCCATTTGTGTGGTCATAAATGCACCAATATAAACTTTCATATTTAATATCTAAAGTATCACGAGGATCTCTAGAAATAAAGTTTTTATGCTATTGAAGTTGTCGTATTTACAGAGATGAGTTTAAAAAAGCTTTTTATGTAGATAAAATTAATGTAGAAATGATATATAACTAGGAAATTTACTAAAGATATGATTTTTTAAAGGAGAATACAAGTATATGAAGAATCGTGGGAAAAATGAAGGTTCAGTTGAGCGAAACCCTCTGAAGACACTCCAAAGAGCGGTCAATAACAAGATTCTAGTTCGACTCAAAGATGGGCATGAATATACAGGGCGATTAATAGAAACTGATGCATACATGAACCTAGTTTTAAGTGAAGCAGAAGAGTTAGAAGATGGCGTTGCTGTCGCACGGTTTGGAGAGGTATTCATTAGAGGTAATAACATTTTATATATTAAACCAGATTTAACGGCTCTTGGAGAAGAAGAATACTAAATATATAGATTAAAAGTTCTCATCAGCTTTTCTTTTCCGATAGTTGGAAATTAAATTTTGAAGCCATGATTCCGTTTCTTGTCTACTTAATTCATGTTGTCTTTGCTTGTATATCCTAAGTTTTTCTTCGAATTTCTGTCTAGAAATATAGAGGATTCCTTCTTTTATTTTTAAATCAGCTTGAACTTCTTCTGTAGGGATGATAGTAATTCCTGCATTTCTAAATTCTTCATAGGCTTCATGAGATAATGTGTTGGTGATGATTGCACGAATTGGGCTCTCCTCTGAAATTAATTGTTCGGCAGTTGAACCACCACCACCGCTTCCATTCAGCATATAAAGAACATCATTAGGTGAGAGTTCTATATTCTTTAGGCAGTCTTTAGAGAAATTTTCAATAACTTTTAAGATTATTATTTTGTTAGCAAGTTGTTCCTGTTTTAATTCATCTAAAATTGCAGATCGGCTCTTATATTTTGCAATTTCATTCTCTAAAAAGGTTATTTTTTCTCTTAACTCGGAGATAACACTTCTTAATTGATTAATTTCAGTATTCTGAGCGCGAATCAATCGTTCTCCTCGAAGTCTATAAAATGTTTTTGAGCGAACATGTTCCAATTTATCTTGTAATTCGGAGATCTGAGTTTTAGACTGGTTTAATTCCTTTTCAAGTTCTTTATTTTTGAGTTTTAACTCTTCAAGAGCGCGTTTAAGTTGGATATTTTTATCAATTAATATGTAAATTTTATTATGTAATTCTTTAATTGTTTCATCATCAGATTTCTCGGTTATTTCAGGAGGAGGTTCTTCTTCCTCATCAGGTTTAAAAGTTAAAATAGAGATTGCATCATAAATGGAGTATCCTCGCATAACAAGTACTTTTACCTTCTCGATAGAGACTTCAACATTCATCTCCTGAATTTTTTTGTGAATTTTTTCAAAGATTTGCCTGTATGAGAAATATGCCTTTATTGCACAAGCTAGTGCATCGCGGATATGCGCATCAGAAACTTTCCATTTTGAATGGCTTAGATACTCATTTACTAATTCTTGTTTTTCGCTAACCTTCATAGATTTACGTGGGCGGAAAATAAGAGCGTTGAATGTATTTGCGATTTTTTCAACATATTTCGGGAGGGGAGTAACATCAGTTGCAATAACCACAGAAGTACCAAATTTGGCGATGTATTTTATCAGGTCTCTTCGAGAAATTTCTTTCCCACTTCGTAAGGCAAGAATTTTACCATTCAAATCGAGGATTGCTATACCTGTTGTTGTCCCAGGATCAATTCCGACGATCAAGCTTTTCAAAGGAACGGTTTCATCTTCTTTAGCCGTTAATGGGATAAATTCGATTTCTTTTTTCTTTATAGGAGTTATTTTTACTTGAATGGTGGAACCAGTATAAGGTTTAATGAAAGAAAGTACTTCATTTATCTCTGCATAGACGGTAAATACGCTCCTATCTAGTCCATAATCTGCCTTGCGAACGGAGAGATCATATTCGATACCTTGCTCGTCTAATTGAGTTTGAATTTCGCGTGTTGACTGGAGAATTGCCGCATGAGAATGGCGCCGATAACGGTTTTGGCTCCAGCCCCCAGGTCCGATAGTCCTTGTTCGAGAGATACGAATTTGAGTTTCTTTCTCAAACAACGCAGCCTCATAACCAATACCTATTTGCACTAATCTCGCACATATTTCAGCAGTTTGAATGGGCGTAGGATGGCTTGTGAGATGGATACCGACTCGTTTGGCTATAATATGGATAGGTTGCATTTGGGTCGGGGATCCCGTAACCTGCACAAGTCTAATAGGGGGAAGTTTTTTCAGAAAGTTTTGGAGCGCTTCTTGATTAGGGGCTAGTTCCCATATATTATCAATTGCTAAAATATTCGGCTTGTATTTATTGAGGATTTTAATTAATTTTCGAAAGCTTATTTCTTCATTTTTGAGAACAATTTTGTCTTCATCAAAAATCATAGCTGCATATTTTGGTTTCTGTTTCGATGATGAAGAACTCATCGGTAATATGTCGAGTCCCATGATGATTTTAGACGGCATTCGCATAAAGAAGAAGCCTCGAATTAAACCTAACCATTATTTTCATTTTATCCTACATAAATTTCTTGTGTTAGTCTTTCAGTTATTTCTTGAGGAATATGAATAGAAAAAATAAAATCAAAGAGGGATGGGAGAAAAAATTATTTATTACTCATTATTTGATTCACTAAATATAAGGGATCAGAAAGAATATGGAATTTTTTCTCGAAAAAGACGCAAATATTCGTGATATCGCGTTTAAGATAGAAAAATGCATTTGGATGAGTGGTGCTGACCCATTGAGGCCAATCAATAATAAGTGGTTTTAGTTTTGGGGTAATGATTATATTGAATTCACTTAAATCTCCATGAATAATATTGGCTTTTTGGTAGGATTTCTTAACATTTTTTAGAATAATATCAAATATTTTGTCTGCATGTGGGAGATCCTTAATTGTATAAAGATCATCGCCTACAATGTTGCTCATAACGACAATATGTCGGTTTTGGCCATATGGTTTCGGTACTGCAATTTTAAGGGGATAAAGAATGCTTAAAGCTTCATATTCTCTTTCTGCAGCAAGTCGGGATGCATACAACCATGAGAGATGACGCCTATCAGCGGTATATGAACGGTACCGCTTAGTTTGACGAAAACTTGTCCGACCTAATCGATGGATTTTTATTGCAACTACTTCATCTTCAGGGGTTAATCCTTCATATACATCGGCTTCTTTGCCAATTCCACACGCCTTACCAAAAGACGCTATGATATCGGATTTAACTAATTTATTTAGAGCCAGACAATCATAGCCGTGCTGATTCAAATGGTAACCAATGTAGTTTCCAGTCCAACGATTAATTAATTCATACTTATGCAGGCGATCAAGCAAATAGTTGATGTATTCAGCATCAAATTTAGTTATAGATTTTATTTCAGAGAGCGGCACATGTTTATAGTGCTCCATTCCTTTCTCTATAGCCCTCAAAATCCGGAAATCATCAGGTTTTAATTTTTTAAGCCGCGCTATTACATTTTCCACTAAGTTGTCCCCTCATTTTTTAATTATAATGGCGTTTAAGGGACATACTTCAACGCACTCCATGCATAAATTGCAAAGCTCTTTGAATCTTGGTTCTAATTCATAGGAAATGGTTTTAATGGTTTGTTGAAATTCAGGTTTCCAATTAAATTTACCACGAGGACGTAAAAAAAATACCCCAGTAGGGCAAATCTCTAAACATTTTCCGCACTCAGCTGGCGTTTTACATTTATCTTTTGCAATTTTGATTTTCAACTTTAAAATCACCAAAGGTGTTTAATAGCGGGAATTGATTCACGGGGAATTAGGGCAATTGCATCTTTGGGGCATAAATTTTTACAAACACCACACCCAAAACATAATTGTTGATTAACTATTGCTCGTTTTTCTTCGGCATTATAAGTCATCGCCTTAAAGGGACATTTCTCGACACAGATAGGAGATGATTCGCCTTCGCATCCATCGCATTTCTTTGTAACAGACGAAACAAAATGGCCTTTCACAAGCGATTTTTGTATATTATAGAGAAATCGTAGCTTCGCAGCACAACAATACTCGACTTGACAATTACAAATAACGACAGGATAGGGAATTTTTGCCCATAGAACTTCATGATACAATCCTTGGGAGGCACACTCGCGAACTAATTCCTGAACTTCATCAATTGGGCGGACTTCAATCCTTTCAGAAGGTTTCAGCATTTCAAAAAGTTCTTTTATGGGGCCAAAATTAATACAAACTGCTTTTTTTTCCGCATGAACCAGTCTCCTACACATACATTCTAGAATACAAACATTGTCAGCAAGCTCTAAGACTTTTATGGCTTCCTCCGTTGTAACAACTTGCCCTGAATGCATACCTGGAGACATCCAGTTCGCAATTTTGCGAAATACACCTCCCACTACGGGAAGATTAGCCAATTTCCCTAGACGAGTCGTCCTTTCAAGATAATAATCAATACCATATCCTGAAATATTGTAAAGAATTTTCATTCGTTTCTTGTCTTCTAATAAAGTTTCAGAATAGTTCTCTGGATTTAAATACCAACGTGTTTTTCCTCCGTGACTTGCACAAAATTCACACATACTTCTTCACTTTGTTGATGCTTTGAATTCAATCAATTTGAAATGATATATGATGATATAGAAAGGTAAAAAATATCCAGCGGCTTCAAAGACTAAACTATACCCGTACATAACTAGAATTTGTTCAGGTATGCTGGCATAATAATAAGTTCCTCCTACACAAACTTCAATAAATCGAGTACCAGCGATATGGAGCGGAATTACCATTATGGCGGTAATGAGCACTAGTCCAAGATAATAATAGAAGAAGCTTTTTCGATGTTCTGAAGTAACATTTTTATTAAGAAGAAAATAACCGAGTGAGACACCGATACATATACTCAAAAGTATAAGATTTCCAATATTGAAAATTGCGCGCCGCGTGATAATATAAGTTCTTGAGTGCATGGCAATGGCTCCGAGCGAAATTAAGATGAAAATACAAATGGATATAGTGGAAAAGAATTTCAAAGAAAAACGATCACTATGTATCATAATTCGTACGAAGTGATAAGCCATTAAACAATAAAATCCACCTTCAAAAAAGCCAAGAATGAAGGGAAGAAAGGGATAGGTAACATAAATTTTCCCAAATAGATAAGTTTCAGAAATAACGCGGATTCCAGAGCCTTGTGCAGTTAATTCTATAACGGAATGAAGTAATCCAGTAATGATGTAAACATAAAGAGATTTTTTTTCACCTTTTAGCTTCCAAAACCCTATTAAGAGAAGTAATATAAAGATGCAAAAGATGAACTCAAATGTATATAGCATATCAGTCGTGTACCTTGACATGAAATAATCGGGAGACATTTTCTCTGACTTTCAATGATCTTATTGAGATGAATTATCTTTATTAACATAAAAATAATTTGAAAATACATATTTTAACAAAAAAAATTTTAATGGAGAGTCATACAAATTTCACGTAAGAGCCTTCTAATAATACTATTTTTTCTTACGATGTTATTATTCCCTATAATAGTCGCGCTGCCAATCTATATTGACTTAAGTAATAAAAATGTCTGTATTCGAGTGGCAGATTATACAATGAATGAATTAGATTATTCCATTTTTACAGATTGGGGGAAAGGAATATGTATACAAGGGCTCTTAGATACCTATAAGATCTTTGGTGATGAAAAATATTTATCAGCAGCCCATTATTGGGTGGATCAATCGATTCGTACTCAAACTAAAGAAGGCGTTTTCGGGCATGGAGAGGTAACCGTGGGAGATGCAACGGCTATAGGGTTAAGTGTATTATATTTTTATAATCAAACGGGAGATAGCAAATATCTTGAGGCAGCTCTCAAGAATCTCGAATATCTCCGTTCATCTGAAAGAATATGGGTCGATGGGCCCCCCTTGGTAGGAGGATCCAGTCATGTCCAAACTAAGCCGGAATTATGGATTGATCATCTCTATATGGTTGTTCCATTTTGGGCAAAGTTAGGAGTTCTTCTCAATAATAACACATTAATAAATGAAGCAATAAATCAAATTTATGTTCATTTTAAACATTTACAAGATCCATTAACAAAATTAGTTTCCCACATTTGGAGTGAAAATGAAGGATTTTTAGATCCTACACTATGGGGCAGAGGGAACGGCTGGGCAACAGCAGCCATCGCACGTGTGCTTGGAATAATTCCAAACACCCATACAAATTATTCATATCTTCTTAATACGGTTCTCTCAATGCTAGCCAGTCTTGATGATTACCAAGATCCTACAACAGGCTTATGGCATACAATTTTGAATGATTCCTCAACCTATCTAGAGACATCCTGTTCAACTCTCTTTGCCTATACGGTCGCCAAATTACACAATATTAATGCAACATGGATTGATGAGGGGAATAAGAGCATGGCAATTGCTGCTTTTAATGGTGTAGTCCAAAAAGTTGATTCATTTGGGGTGGTCCACTGGTGCACTGGTGGAACAGGAGCAAATCCTTACGGGGTCCCACGTGCTGAATATGCGATTCCATGGGGACAGGGATTATTTTTAAGTATGTATCGAGAATTCTATCTAGCAAATTGGACGGGGGGAATTTAATGGAAACTCAAAAAAATGTACTAAAACGTATTTTAGGCATGTTTTCACATCCTACTGAAACGTTGGAGGAAATTTGTAAAGTACCCTCTAGTTGGAAAATAATCTTCCTATTATTAGTTGCTAACTTAACAATAATATTTGTGTATATAGTACAAATTCCTACCGGGCTCAATTCTATCCTGATTGGAGCAAGTTTATTTCCAGTTTATATAATTGTACTACTTTTCTTGGTAGTAATGATAATTTTCGCGGTTATTTTGTTGGGAATTATTAATTTCATTTATTTTATAGGGGTACGATTGAGAAGATCACGTTCAGAACATCGTAGTAGAAAAATAATTTTTAATATTTACGTTTATAGTCTTGTTCCAGCATTTTTCTTGCTCTCTCAGCTTCCTTTTATTCTCATTTTCGGCGGACATTATTCCTTATTTCAGCTGAGAATTTTCTTCTATATTCTCTTTGGAATTATAATTGGATGGCATGTTTTACTTTTATATAAAGGAATTCAAACCCAATCGGATATCTCACCTAATAGGGCAAAATTAATTGCAGGACTCTATATCGGAATTATTGGAAGTTCAACAGGATTTTTAATTTATGCAATTTTGTATATACCATTCAGTATTTCGTGGCTTGGACTAATTTATTAGTTAATATTTAAATAAAGCGAGCAAGTAGGTCATATTTTCCCATGTTTCTCGAGATATTCTTTTAATTCTTCCATTTCTTTAATAACTAATAAAATATCCATTGCCATTTCGTGATATTTTGAATCATTAGTAGCTTCAAACTTTTGTTGGGCAAGGTCGTGATTTTCCCAAAGTATCCTTGTAAGGTCATTAATATCCTGAAAAGTCATTTCACCTTGGATCATTTGTTTTGTTTTAATATCTTCCATTATTTGTATGTGTTCGGAAGACTGAAACTGAAATTTTGAAAAAAAATTCGCAAATTTTTGGTCGAATGACTTGTTTATATTTGAAATTTTGTCTATTAATTCGTTCCAATTATGTGATACTTTCTTAAAAGAAGATTTTATGGAATCAAGTTTTTCTAAAACCTTGTCGCGAAATACCTGAAAATTACTCATAGAGGCACCTAAATTACAAATTGAAAATAATACCATTAAAAGTAATTGATAGATTAGTAATTTATAGATTAGGTAATTTTAATAATCAATTTTTTGACAGCAGGCGCACAAACTTTTTTAACGCCATGTGCGCCAGGTTCATAATTTGAAGTAATAAGGTGTGCTTTTTCGAGGATTTTCACCTGGGCACTAATATTAGCCTCAGTTTGATTTAATTTTTCGGCTATTTGGCTTACATCAAGTTTTTGAGAGCTTAATAGCTTTAGAATTTGCCACCGAGTTTCTGATGCAAGTGCTTTCGCAATTACTGCAACATTGGAATCCGATACTACAAGCTCTTTTGGCTCTACCATAAATTAGTTACGCCTTCATCAATCTTTTAAATCAAACAATTATCTAATTAAATAGCGAATTGTTAAAAAAAGTGAAATACCTTTTATAAGGTTAATTAACACAATGATGTATTATTTAAATACTTGATTAATTAAAAAGTCCTTCAGAAATTTTTCAAAAAATTATATGGTTTTCGATTTTTCGAAATGTACGGCGGCTTCTTCTAACTTGAGAAAATCAGGTTCTTTGGAGAGGCGTTTTCTAACTTTTACGAATACAGGAAAGTTACAAGCAGCACCTACAACAAGAACTTCGCCAGTAGGTAAGGTAGAAATAAGATTTAAAGTTTCTTTTGTAATTTGTTCAGACGATTTTTTGATATGGTCGAGATCGTATGGATTCGTAATTCGTCCAATAATATGGGTTCCACATTGACTTAGGACAGTTGTAGAGAGATGTACAGGACGTTGACTTAAGACCACAAGAGATGCACCAAATTTTCGTCCTTCTCTAGCATATGTTTCGATAATAGTTCGAGAAATGGCAAATCTTTTAGCAGATTCTGGACAAAATTGATGGGCTTCTTCTAAAATAAAAGCATATGGTGCAATCAATTCTCGCTTCCTTAAATTAAAGAGTCTTCTAGCAAGATAGGTAATAATTATCTGTTTTTTTCGCAAATTCGTTGTATCAGAAAGATCTATAATCAAAGCATGCCCTGGTTTTATAGCCTCTTCAAGTTCAGGATTTTCAAAATCTTCGAAAATATTAAAGCCCTGTAATTCATATAGCCAACTTAAGAGAGTTTCTTGGGTTTTTTTATTAAGAGTTTCTTTGGATTCGATAAGAGTGATGAGATCCTTCAAAGAATACGCATTATGAGATTTAGTATTTTGTAACTCCGCAACAATTTGGGTTAATTCGCGAACTTGTATAGGGGACATCTGAGGTAACATTTCCGCAAATTGCCCTGAACTTATATAGGACGTGTTTGCTGTAAAATAAGAACTCCGAATGACAGTCACTCGATCCGAAAAATCAGGACCCCCATTATTAGATTCAGCAAAGGAGGTATATTCGCCATGAACATCAAGGATTACAATTCCTAATCGTCCTAATTCTTTTCTCCGATTTAATAACTCTTCAATGATAACAGAAGTAGTGTAAGATTTACCTGCACCGGACATTGCAAGAATAGCGATATGTTTTTGAAAAAGTCTGGTAAGATTAAAGGTGCCAGTTAATTCTTCGTGATAACAAATATGCCCTAATGCAATTCCTTGAGAATCTAACCCTAATAATTTTGAGAGAATAGAATTATCTGCTAAATATACTTTATCTCCAGGAGATGGAGGAAAACTCACACGGGATAATTGATTATTATTGAAAATCCCGAGAGGTTTTGCAAAAGCAATAATATATTCCCATCTATCAGCGGGAAAAATGGCTGAGAGGGGAAGACCGCCCCGTTCATATTCGCTTACGGCATCAGGATGGTCAAAATAGCGATTTGTTTTAACGATGTTTTCAACCATGGCTATAAGTAGCCCCATCGAATTTAATTGAACGAATTGCCCTTTCTGAAGGGGGATACTTGGTTGATTGGTTTCTCTCAACACAAAACTAAAATGGTTTACGGCGGGTCCATTCGGTGTTGCAATTACGGTTCCAATTTCCCGATGTACCAACCATATCACCGATAGTTATTCACAAAAAACAATATTTAAACACCTATTCATATTTAATGTAGATATCTTAAAAAATGTGATTAAATTTTGTCGAAAATAAAGAAAATCTCTTATCTGTCTTTTTAGTATTTTTAGAACTAGGGAAAAAAAGAGAGATAAAAAAGACTGAAATATCAAGACACTGAAGAAGAGTAAAGCTAGTCTTTATAACCAGTTACAATGCGCAATCAGTAAGATTATTTAGAGAAACTTATGTAAAAATACTGAATAAAATTTCATTCAATGAAAAAATTTTTAAATAATCTTCAGTTAGTAGTTTTATCGAACCTCGATAATTGTGGGAAAGGAAAGATTTTCCTTTAAATAAATAAAAGATTATTTAATAAAAATGAATACTGAATGAGGTTTTGAATATGGGCGCAATTGATGAAGTAAAGAAGAAAGTCGAAGCGAAAGAATTTGATGCGAAAGATTTGCCTCTTTTCTTAGAAGCTCTTGAGGAAATCGCACAGACAAGTGAAGACCTCCAGGATGAATTAGAAGATACCGAAGACGTAGTAATTCAATTCAATGTTCCTGGCGTCGTACAAGCTTACATCGAAATCAAAGATGGCAAACTCACTGCTAAAGAAGGAGTAAGAGATGACGCAGATGTTACCCTTGAAATGACCGAAGAAGTCGGTAAAAATCTCTTCACCGGTGAAACTGATGCAGCATCTGCTTATATGGCAGGTGACTTAAAGATCATCTGCGAAATGGCAAAAGCAGTGAAACTCCGCTCCCTCATTGAAATTGCAGGCGAGGAATTAGGCTTCGAAATTTAAACAAATTCAAAAATTCGCTTCTTTTTTTTTTAATTTTAATTTTAAAATTTTTTTTTCTTACCCAGCAATTAAATTGAATAATTCTTCCTCGATTTTAAGAACGATTTTTTTCGCATCCATTAGTATCTGACTTTTTCCGTACCGCTTCATCCAAATATCGAATCGGTCATTGACAGACATTTCTTGAGTGCCTTTCACGATTTTATCGGCATAACACACGATTTTCTCTTCTATAGTTTCAGGCCATAAATCATCGAGTGAATGAGTTTCCGCTATTCGGGCTATGGCATCGGGATATCCATATTCACGTAAAATTTTCCCTCCCTCAGCAGAATGTTTAATACCATGAGTTTTAATCCGACCAACATCATGTAATATGGCGCCTATTTCAATAATTTCGAGATTTATCTTATGACCTGCTTCTTGAATCTGTTTTGCAATCTCTAATGCTTTCTTTGCGACAGCTATAGAGTGTTCGATGATATGTTCTGGTAAACCCAACTTCTGTAGGAGCGCTAGCGCCTCTTCTCGCGACATTCCATCGACCAATCAATTCTTAACCTACTATTTGTAATACATCCTAAAACATAACTTTTTCCTTTTTCAATCTCAAAAATATCCATATAATTGCGGGATAGTATAGTCACTTGAAAGCAGCAAAGCAGAAGCAACTTTGGACAGGTCCTGAATGTTTGGTCTGTCTTTCGACAATTGCTTACGATGTATTGCAGAGAGCCACTAAAGATCCAGCAATACAACTGAAAGGGATGAAAAAAACTTATGAACTTCTTACGGGATTTACACTACAACAACTTCCAACAGACATCGCAAACAAAATCTATCAAATGATCCAAAATTTAACTAACAATGCAGATCCATTTAAGGAAATAAAGATAGCGAGTAAAATTCTAGCTCAAGAGGCTATTGAACGTATTCGACCACACATTATGAAAGAAAACCAGCCATATAAAAGATTTAGAAAAACATTAGCAGCAGCAATTACAGGAAATGTAATTGATTTTGGTACCGCGGGACATTCGATTCAAATGAACTCTGAATATTTGGAACATCTTTATTATCAAATTAATGAAGAAGGATTCGCAATTGACCATTCGGCTCAGTTATTCGAGGCAGTATCCAGCGAACTAGAAATTCTCTTTTTGGCGGATAATGCGGGAGAGATATTTTTCGATACTTTTCTATTAGACCAGATGCAGATTCGAGGATCCAATGTAATTCTTGTTGTCAAAGGAGGGGCTATCTCAAATGATGCCACATTAGAAGATGTTGATGACCCGATATTCAAAAAAGTTGCATCTAAAATCATTACGACGGGATCTAATGCTTTAGGCGTATCATTAACAGAAAGTTCTCAGGAATTTTTAGAATTGCTTCAAAACGTCGATCTTATCATTGCAAAGGGGCAAAGCAATTTTGAAACCGTTTATTATTACCACGAAAAACTTACATCTAAGCCGGTATATTTTCTTTTTCGTACGAAATGCAACCGCATTGCACAATTTCTAGGACAATCGATCGGGAAGAATGTTGTATTGGGAAAAAATATTTGATGAAAATATATTTTGTGTCGATTTTATAGCAGATAAAACAGAACTAAAATGCTTCTAATAACGAGCGATAGTAAAATTAGTAGCAGTAAAATTATATATAGTAATGTGAAATAATAGATATTATTTGAAAGCTGGGCTTTTTAATGACGAAGTTCATCTTTATTACAGGCGGAGTTATGAGTGGTATAGGGAAAGGGGTGACTTCCGCCTCGATTGGGAAATTATTTCAATTTCGTAACTTTCGGGTTTCAATGATCAAGATCGATCCATATCTCAACATTGATCCTGGAACTTTAAATCCTGTGGAACATGGTGAAGTATTTATTTGTGAAGAAGTCTGGGATTTTGAGCCTGTCAAGGGTCAGGTTTATCATATTTCTGAAATTGACCAAGATTTTGGTACATATGAGCGCTTTTTAAATCAAAATATCCATCCCTCATCGAATATCACTAGTGGGCAGATTTATCTCACTGTTTTATTACGAGAGCGGGAAGGTACTCATTATTTAGGAAAAACGATTCAAATAATCCCACACGTAACAAATGAGATAAAACGCCGAATTA
>SUPS01000329.1 GCA_005191415.1 Candidatus Helarchaeota ASGARD archaeon Hel_GB_A | reverse complement strand
GAATAATATATATATATTATGAATCAAAAATACCACCAGGCGTTTGAAATTAACCGTTAGATTATCTCTCACTTATTTTTGAAGAAAGTTAAATTTTATTATTGCCTATTTAAATTGAAAGACCTTAGCTTTTATATAGATCCTATTTTCGATTAGGAATAAAATAAGGGAGTGAGTTAGAAAAGTTCATTCAATTATGATAACAGGTTTTCCAGGAAGCGCTTGTGTAGCCTTTTTTTCAGAACTTTCTTCTTCTCTTATAATTTCAATTGTGGCAGAGAATTTTTTCGCAAGATTTTCTTTGATATTTTCGTAAAATTCCATTTCTTCCGCTTGTGTTAAAATTATTGTAGGTAAATTTTTTGGACTTTTTAAAATTTTATTTACAATAGCATTGACTTGTTTTCCATATTGTCGTAAATCAGTTTGCATGATGGTTTTGAGTAATTCTTTTCGTTCCGTTCCTTTTTCAAATTCTTCAGCGATGATATTGAATAATTTAGTTTTCCAATTTTGAGCTACAATCAGGCGTATTTTTGAAATTTTGGGTAATTTAATTACTTTCAGAATACTATTAATATCTGAAATGAGATTTTGGAGTAGATTCCATTTATACTCTAAGGATGGAGAAATATATTGTTCATCATAGGTAGGCCATTTTTCTAGACTAATGAAATTTTTATGACCATGTTGTTCCCAAACTTCTTCACAGAGATGTGGCATAAAAGGCGCTAACATTAGAGTAAGTTTTTCGATACAGTCTTTAAAAATTTCTTTTCTCACAGAATAATTTCGATAATTCCGTAATTTTTCAGTGAATTGAATTAAGCTTGTAGCAGCATCGCGTAATTGGAGATTTTCAATGTTATTGGTTACTTCTTTTATTGTTTTATGTAAATGGAACATAATAAATTGGTCTTCAATAGTTTCATTCGTCCTAAATTCTGTTGGTTTTTCTAGCAATAAGTTATATACACGATTAGTGAAATTCCAAGTATACTCTACGCCTCTATCTGACCATTCCATACCTTTTTCAGGGTTGGCCCAGTAAAGGATAAAAAAGCGAGATGTGTCAGCACCATATTTCTCTATTAAGACATTTGGATCGACTACATTTCCCAAACTTTTTGACATTTTCGTGCTTTTCATCTCATAAGGAGATCCACAACTTAGACATTTCCCATCTTTATATTCGCCATCATGAAGAAATTTATGGCATTTTTGGCAAAATGGGTGTTCTTTATTAACCATTCCCTGAGTTAAAAGTCTTAAGAAAGGTTCATCATGCTTGTATAATCCTAAATCGCGTAGAATCTTTGTAAAGAAGCGAGCATATAATAAATGCATTATTGCATGTTCAATTCCACCAATATACTGATCAACTGGCATAAAATAGTCAATAACTTCCGGATCAAAAATTGCATTCATGTTTTTGGGATCACAAAATCGGAAAAAGTACCAAGATGAATCTACAAAAGTATCCATTGTATCAGTTTCGCGTCTAGCTTTCCCCTTACATTTAGGACACTTACAGTTTACGAATTCTGCTGAAGTTTCCAAAGGATTACCAGAACCAGTAAATTTAATATCTTTTGGTAATCGTACAGGCAAATCTTCATATGGCACTGGGACAATTCCACATTTTTCGCAATATATAATGGGAATTGGTGTCCCCCAATATCTTTGTCGGGAAATAAGCCAATCTCTGAGTTTATAATTAACTACTTCCTTACCTTTCCCCATTTTTTCTAGCTTCTTTGAAATTTCTTTAATAGCAATTCGATTTTCTAGTTGGTTGAATTCACCTGAATTAACTAAATATCCATCACCTTCGTAAGCCCTAATCATTTTTTCAGGATTGAGCTCATAATCGAATGGTTGGATGACTATGCGTATTGGAATGTTAAATTTCTTTGCAAATTCAAAATCGCGTTGATCATGGGCAGGAACCGCCATTATAGCGCCCGCACCATATTCATAAACGACAAAATTTCCTATATAAACGGGAATTTTTTCATTATTAATAGGATTAATTGCGTATTTTCCGATAAACATTCCTTTCTTTTCTACAGTAATTGAAGTTCGTTGGAACTTCTCTTCTTTTAGAACCTCTTCATAAAATTCCTCAAAAGGACGTTCATATTCAGTCCCTTTTACCCATTTTCTTACGAGGGGATGTTCTGGTGCAAATACCATAAATGTGCAACCGTAAAGTGTGTCAGCGCGGGTGGTAAAGATATGGATTTTTTCCTTGGTATCGACAATTTCAAATTCAATCTCAGTACCTTCACTTCGTCCAATCCAGTTTCGTTGCATAGTTTTAACGCGTTCAGGCCAATCAATCTCATCCAATTTATAGAGGAGTTCATCGGCGTATGCACGTATTTTAAAAAACCATTGTTCAAGGAATTTCTGAGTAACCGAAGAAGAACACCGCCAACATTTTCCATTTACTACTTGCTCATTTGCTAAAACGGTGTTGCAAGATGGACACCAATTAACATAAGCATTATCACGGTAAGCTAAGCCTTTTTCTAGCACTTTTAAGAAAAACCATTGATTCCATTTGTAATAATTCTCATCATGACTGTAGACTTCACGTCTCCAATCATAACTCAATCCGATCCGTTTTTGTTGACTCTTTATTTTTGCTATATTATCATTTGTCCATTTCTCTGGATCGATTCCATGCTGAATTGCAGCATTCTCTGCGGGGAGCCCAAAGCTGTCGTAACCCATAGGATATAATACATTGTATCCGCGCATACGTTTGTATCGGGCAAAACAATCCCCAATTGAATAATTCCGGAGATGCCCCATATGTAACGTGGATGATGGATAAGGGTACATCTCTAAACAATAGTATTTTTTCTTTTTAGGATCTAATTCTACCTCAAATATCCTTGCTTCTTCCCATTTTTTCTGCCACTTTTTTTCAATTTTCTCCGGATTATATGGAGGCAGCTTTTCTTCCTTTGAACTCATCTTAATACGCCAGCTTACTTTTTAGTAATTATACAACAGATTAAAGCATAATGGAATTAAAATTTACTCTAATCGTCTTAGTTTCACGATTAAAAAATGGTAATTATTTA
>SUPS01000328.1 GCA_005191415.1 Candidatus Helarchaeota ASGARD archaeon Hel_GB_A | reverse complement strand
TGGGCAGGGAGAAGTGTATCAAGTCATTGGCAGTGGAACCGAACGTGCCAAAACAATAGAAAGTGCGGAAACTGAAATTATTGAAGCGCCCGAGGAAGTAGAAATTTCAGCTGAAGATGCACAACTGGTTGCACAACAAGCAGGAGTTAGTCTTGAAGAGGGCATGGCAGCTTTAAAGCAGACAAATGGAGATTTAGCTAAAGCAATTTTATTATTAAAACAAACAAAAATTTAAGGTCTATATCTTATTAATTTCAATTCTTTTTCGGACTTTGACTGCAACACCGCGTTGAAAAGAAAGCATCTCTTCCCTCGTAAGGTAAGCTTTCCCTATTGCAACGGGGATGTCATCCTCATCGACCATGATAACTTCCGAATAGGGAATAATTAGAGGATCAGCCTCAACCACATGTTTTGCAAATACATTTCCGCCTTTCCGAAGAAATTCGGATACATCTGATTGTACGACCACTCGTAAGCGGGGAAAAGGAAGTAACTGTATTAAGAATTCTGCGGATGCAGGAGTTAGAAGAAAGAATCCATCATTAGGGCGTATGATCCCCCATAATCTATGTTTTAGATAGATATATCGAATCTTTTTAGTTTTTTTTGAATATTCCACTTGAATATCATCTGGGATGAATTGGTCTGCTTCTTCTTGTGTTAAGACATACTGATAGGAAACAATCTGTTTTATTCTTAGGCGGTCAAGAGAGGATGGAATTTGACTCATTTTAAAGAATTAAAAAATAGATTAGAGAAGGAGTAGAGCAAAATTATGCGAACATTTCTTTATAGCATTCGTCTATATCTACTTTTCCCATTACTTTTTCAATACTTTTCTCGAAATCTTCCATACAGACGATTTCTCTTTCACTGCGAATGGCAAACATACCCGCTTCCGTTACAATGGCTTTAATATCCGCACCAGAGGCACCTTCCGTCAAACGAACGAGCTTCTCGAAATCGACTGATTTATCCATATTGATTTTGCGCGTATGGATCTTGAATATTTGAAGCCTCGCTTCTTCATTCGGAAGTGGAAATTCAATAATTCGGTCAAATCGACCCGGCCGTAGTAAAGCAGGATCTAAAATGTCAGGACGATTGGTCGCCGCTAAAATTCTAACATCGCCACGCGCATCGAACCCGTCCAGAATACTAAGTAATTGCATTAGGGTTCGTTGGACTTCTCGATCGCCAGATGTCGCGACCTCCAAACGGCGTGACCCCACCGCATCAAGTTCATCTATAAAAACGATGCTGGGAGCTTTATTTTTTGCCATCGCAAAGATCTCGCGGACAAGCCGCGCACCCTCGCCGATGAACTTCTGAACCAACTCAGACCCAATCACGCGAATGAAAGTTGCTTTTGTTTCATGAGCAACGGCACGGGCTAACAGTGTTTTCCCCGTCCCAGGTGGGCCACATAATAACACACCCTTTGGAGGAGTAATTCCTACTTTTTCAAAAAGTTCAGGTCGGGTTAGAGTAAGTTCAACCGTCTCTCGAATCTCGTTAATTTGTTCTTCTAAGCCACCTATGTCAGCGTAGGTCACATCGGGAGTTTCTTCTACTTCCATACCTTGAACGAATGGATCCACTGAACTCGGAAGGACTTCCACAATAGAAAAGGTTCGTTGGTTCAACGCAACTCGAGTCCCAGGCGTAAGGTCCTCCGTTGAGATACTCTTAGAATATTTCACGACAAATTGGGGACCCGTTGTGCTTTTCACGATAATTCGCCCATCCTCAAGGACATCAACTACATCTGCGGTTACAAGTGGGGGCTGCCGCATCCGATCTAATTCACTTTTAATTGATCGAACTTCCCGATCCAATCTTATCTTTTCACTTTCAATTATCTGTTTTTCCGCTTCCAATGCACGAATCTTTCTCTCTAGATGTTTGGTATACGAAATAAGATAACTGTCATCCTCGCTTCGATAATCTTTCTTGGCTGGTTTTGCTCCATCTGGCATAATAAACCCTTTCATTCTTTCCATATCAAAACTTCATTCGGAAAGCCAGTGCGGAACCACGCCCCGCACTACTCACTTTCCTAATTTAAAATTAGATTTTGAAAGCATTTAAAGGTTTGGGCAACTTTTAGTTCTATACCATGCATTATCCGAGGCGAAGTTTTTTTGGCTTATTCTCAATAATTTGTTGTATTGGTATTATTTATATCATACCATGTTTGAGGTATATTAAAAATCTCTTGCTAAGAACCATCCACTATGAGTTGGTTCTTTTTAAGCCTCGGACAACGAAAACAGTTTCATTTCTCTAATTATCAGATGGAGCTATGAAAGAAATGCGACAAACTCTTAGAGGGTCGCCAGGGCAACGGTCCAACTTCTAATGGTGCTGAGCAATTCGGAAAAGGTCTGGTGCTCACCTTCCATACTTTGATATTAATGATGGACCCACGTCACATAAAATCTGGGGTAGAGTTTCGAGAACCATTTTGATGGGTGTTACCTCAATAAGTGATTTTGGATGGGTTTATTATAGGGGTATTTTATTTTCTTTTTGCGCATTCTGGTTTTCTGGTTGTTGCATTATTGGATTCAGGTAATATCGTTCAATGATATAGCCGGAAGTCATTCCGAAAGTTAATGCAATGCAAGCCACCACCACGCATATAGCGGTTTGTGAAAATAAAGGGAGGGATGTTTGGAAAGAAATCAAAATATAGAAGGGGACAATTGATAAAACGCCTGCGATTATGCCATCTTTTCTATTTCCTGCGATTAATCCAGCTAGAAAAGGAGAGGGGACCATTAATAATAAAATGATTGGGCCAGGATCTTCCCCATTAGGCTCTGGAGAAGAAATCAAGGGAATAATTAGGGTGGCTGTGACGCACATTAGAAGAAATCCGGTTATAGAGCCTAGAATTAAACGAGTAAATCCACGTTTTCGAATTCTACGAAAAATGATATTATCAGTTATTTGTTTGAATTCATCGTTAATTTGAGGAAGAAATGGCTTATGTAATTGTGCGCCATAGTAATCAATGAAGGCTTTTATCACCTTTTCTAAGATTCGTTTTAATAAGAGAGGATGGTCAGCTTGATCTGTCAATGCGG
>SUPS01000083.1 GCA_005191415.1 Candidatus Helarchaeota ASGARD archaeon Hel_GB_A | reverse complement strand
TTAAAAAAGGCAGAAACCATCAAAAATAGCGATATTCGATTAATTTTCCAATCTGAAGAAGGATATATGTATGAAATAAAGGGAAAAAAACAAAATTATTTCTTACGTATTGATTGGAAAAATAAAGTCTTAATTCATAATTGCGAGGATTGGCTTCATCGAGGAATGCGAGATTACCAGCTATGTAAGCATTTTGTTCGTATTTTTCAACTACTTTATAAGAAGGAAGCTAAAAAAATATTAATTGATTTGCTTCTGCATCCGTGGATTTTATCGGATTCCGATGATTACTTAAAAAATATGTAAAAAATAGATTTAGGCAGGCACATAGACCTTTAATCTATTTGAGTAAATGTAAGTTTTGATTTTGTTTTCTTCTGCTAATTCGCGCAAGATTTGCTTAACTATTGAAATTCGCACGTTGAATTTCTGAGCAACAAGAGAAGGGGTAATCATTTTCATTTTTGGAACTTCTTTTCTAATGGTTTCTATTAGATCTTCCTCGATGAACATATCACGTTCAGCATGTTCTTCCTTCTCTTTTGCTGAAACACCCCACTTCTTCGGTTTTGCTCTCTTTGGCTTAGCCGATGTGCTTTTCTTCTTTTTAGGCATTTCGTCACCTACACTCTCTAAATATTCTTTTATGTGATCTATATTTCACTTAACTTATATTAATATCTCCTGTTAATGCAATCAGCGTCATACTTCTTTTAACATAGGGAACCCGACGAAGTTCTAATACAATTGAATTTAATTTCGCCATACTATCTGTTTCTATTTTACAAATAACATCCCAGGCGCCATATACGATATACGCTTCGCTTACTTCTGGATTCTCCCTCATTTTTTGAACAATTTCATATTCTTTTCCAGTATCAGCCAATACCATTAGATATGCAATCGTTTTATTTTTTGATGCCAAATTTATCACCTTTATTTATTCTATTACTTTAATTTGAATTTACCGCCTGCTGTTTGTTGTTTTTCTTGTTGCGCAGCTTCATAGGCGGTTCGGATATCAGCTAGTGCTTCCATTGCACTACGCTGCACATCTTTATCAGGATCGTTTACTATTTTTCGTAACGCGGGGACAATATTCTTTAAAGCACGTATCGGATATTTCGATCCAATCTCGCCGAGTTCCAAGGCGGCTAAAGCCCGCAATGATGCATCCTTATGGCGTGTCTGTTTTATTAATCGTCGTACGTCTTTTCGAGTAGTCATTTTAATATGATCCTGATTTTCATATTGAAGTTTAAAATGAATTTTGATTTTTCTTTATTTAAAGTTTATCAATTTTTCCAAGATTTAGCATACAATTCGAAGTTATCGTGAAAAAAATTTATGATTTTCCAATTCTATCCAATAACATCGATTCAATGTAAATGGGTTGCTCTGTTTCAAGTATCTTAATTGCATTGCTAAGATTCTCCTCACTCTCTGCATAAATTTTCATTAATACAGAGCCTTTAGAGACCTTATGCCCTTCTTTCACATAAAGTTTTATTCCTGCGCCTTTATATGTTGGAGCTCCGGCAGATCTTGCAATCCGTTTTATAAGGCTATTAGATATTCCCTTCACATAGCCTTCCATCGGCGATTCATAATCATAGGTAAATTCTCCAACGATTATCTCTTCAGGAGTAATATTTGGATTCCCACCTTGAATCGCAATTATCTCTCGTAGTTTCTGTAATGCCTTTCCGCTTCTCAAAACTTCCTCCGCTAAATCCGATCCTCGTCCCCTTTCTACTCCACTCAATTCCAATAAGATTCCCGCTAATTTAATAGATTTTTCAATAAGACTATTTGGTCCATGTCCCATTAGTGTTTCTAAAGCCTCTCGTGCTTCCAGAGCAGGCCCTATGTTATACCCAACTGGTTGGCTACCATACGTAATTCCACATTCTAATTCGATTCCAACCCGATCTGCAATCTGAATAAATTTATGGGAAAATTTTCTGGCATCTTCCAAGGTTTCCACTTTTGTATGGTAGCCCTGGGGCAGATCAAGAACCATCCGATTGACACCCACTGCAAGTTCTTTACTCAAAATCGAAGCGATGATCTGTGATTCTGGATCAAGTTCTAGCATGCTTTCAACAGCCGAAATAATAGAATCCGCCGGCGATAAATCTAATTTTCCTCCCCAACAGATAACACCACGAGTCTTTAATGCCATTTCTTTGATTTCATCGGCTTTAAATTCGACAGGGGCTAACACCTCCATTGTATCAGCAGTCCCTGAAGGCGAAGTAATGGCGCGAGTGCTAATTTTTGGAATTAAAAGCCCTGTCGCTGCAATGATAGGAACAATTAAAAGACTTACTTTATTTCCCGGAACACCTCCAATTGAATGTTTTGCATAAACGATTTCTTCTCCCCATTCTATCCGCTCTCCAATTTCTGCCATTGTCAAGGTCAAATATTCAATTTCTTCTATTGTCATCGGAATATACTCTTGAGTTAATAAAAAGACGGCAATCTCAATCGCACTCAAATCCCGATTGTAAATATCTCGAATAATTGCTTCGATCTCTTTTTTTGTGTATGGTTGCTTCTCTCGCATTTTGTTTTGAATAGATCTTATAGAGGGGGGATCTTCCGTCAAGGAAACATCAATTTCTGTAGAATCAGGGACTTGCAATGTATCTCGCACATTTTTATAAAGACCTATCGTTCCTGGCTCAATAAAAGACCGCGTAACATCAACTATGGCAGCAATTTTTCTATTATTATATTCTAATAATACCCGATCATGAGCTTTGATTCCCAATTTATCTAAATCATTGGTATGTAGAAGGACCACATTCTTGAATGCCATAGAGGAAATATCAATACCTTTCGTCTTAAATTTCATCCGTTCACCATCAATTACAATTTTTTACGATTCTTATACTTTCCGAATTTCCCTCTCGCAGAATGGCTTACCGATTAGTAACTACTTGCTCTAAAATAAGTCCAATTCATAAAAAATTTCCTATCACTTTTAACAAAAAAAATAGAAAAAATGAGAGGTATTTATGCTTCTCGGAGTTCTCTTTTTAAGACTTTCCCTACCATACTTACCGGAAGCTGTTCTTTGAATTCCCATATTTTTGGATTTTCATATTTTGAAAGTTTTACTTCTGCATACTTTTTGATATCTTCTTTTACATCATCTGCTGGTTGAATTCCTTCTTTTAACTGAACCACAGCTTTGACAATCTCACTACCAGGACGTTTAGGATCATTCAATCCAACTATGGCGACTAATTCAATTGCAGGATGCTTAATTAAGATATCTTCCACATGAACGCTATATACTTTATATCCGCTTACAATCAACATATCTTTAGTATTTATACATATATTATGCTATCTTACCTTTTATAGTAATAATGAGAAATTTTATTTAATTAGAACCAAATAAGTAAGTAAAAATAAATAAAGGTGGAGTATATGCCAAAATTTGAAGTCACATATTTTGAGAAAGCGGGACCCGAGAATACTGATACTGCTTTACAAATTGCTGAATCATATGCGAAAAGCAATGCTATTAAGGATATTATTTGTGCATCCACAACTGGTTCGACAGGTGTTAAATTGATAGAGGTGTTCGATCCTGCCCAATATAATCTTATCATTGTTACTCATGCGGATGGCTTTATGAAAATTGGCTACCAAGAATTCTTACCAGAAAATCGCGATAAAATCCAAGGAAAGGCGAAAATATTAACGGGTATTCATGCTTTTGCTGGTATTTCTCGTTCATTTCGGAAAGAATTAAAGGTTCATACCCCTACTGAGATAATAGCGCGAATGTTACGCTCAATTTTTGGAGATGGCTTGAAAGTGTGCGTTGAAATTACACTGATGGCAGCGGATTCGGGGCTCATCTCTTGCGGTAAAGATTCTAAAGTACTCGCAATCGCAGGAACTGGGCGGGGCGCAGATACCGTTGCCCTCATTCGACCTGCTTATACCGCAAATTTCTTAGATCTAAGAGTAAAACAGATCCTATGTAAGCCAAACAGCTGGTAAAATAGCTATCAACTGGACTAAAATGTGCAATTTATGTCATTTAATAAGGATATATGCCTAAGTATAAAGACCGAATAAAAAGAATTAGGAATAAATTTACTAAGTAACGAAGTCTAACTCCTGGATCTCCTCTAATAAATTCTGAACTGCAACTTTCACGTCATCTTCTGATTTTGCCCCTACACAGACAATTTTGCCACTAGCAAAGATTAAGAAGACAACTTTCGGATCTTTCATCCGATAAATTAATCCCGGGAACACCTCTGGTTCATATAGTGCTCGTTCTAAACTAATTGACATAAGATCGAGGTTCAATTTTAAGTTTAAATCTCCCGATGCGACGATATTTTGAATTTTAATTTCAGGTTCACTCTTAATTACTGCTCCAGAACGTTCAATAATCTTAATAACCTTCTGGGTAATCGGCTTCACATCTTTTTCTTTCTTCAATCCAGTAAGAACTAGCTTTCCTGTACTGAATACTAAAATTGTACTTTTTGGTTTTTGAAGCCGTAAAATAAGACCTGGAAAAGTATCTGGGTTATATTCAATGTTTTTATTACTCATCGCTATAAGATTTAGATCGACTAACTTATCGATTTCAAATCTGACAGAAGCGACAATATTCACCACATTATATGTTGGCTTTGACATATTTTCTCCCTATTTATAATTTTATTTTTTAAATTTTAATTGTTCTGCCAATAATGAGTTCATCTTCATCTTATATATTCTTTTTTTCATTACGACCTTTTCCCATCTTATTCGGTCTTGCACTTACGTTTAAGAATTCTTAGAAAAAAATTTTCGATTTATATTTACTTTAAAAGCCCTCATTTATAAAAGATTCTTTAAATGTAACTTTTTTCGTGGAGATATATAAGTCACAAAATCGAGGGTATTTTAATTTTTTTATTCAAAATCAAGCTAGTGTGTAATTAATTAAGACTGATTCTTGTATGGATCGCTATACTCGGAAAATATCTGAAGTAATCTTTTTATTTTGACAATAATAAACTCATAATATTTTATAATAAATTATAAAAATAAGAGTTTACAATTAGAATAAGTAAATAAACATTAAAATGAATGCTACAATCATTATAATACAACAAACACACGAGAGTATCATCTGTTTTTGATCAACTTCTGGTTGGCGATACTCTTCTGGCACATAACCAAAAGCAATGATTTGTTTTCCTTGGTCTAATATCGGTTGTTTCCCATGGATTTGATCAAGTGATGCTTTAGCGCTACTTCTGACATCACTATCTGGATCATCCAAAAGTTGTTCTAAAAGAGAAACAATTTGATCTTTATAGTCAGGATGCTCAAGCGCGAAAGCTCCAAGATCAACAGCAGCCATTCCTCTAACAATTGGATCCTCATCTCGGATTTCATTCTGTAATTCTTGAAACTCATTTTTTACATTTGAATGATTCATTATTTTATCACTTCTTTATCTTAGTATTGATTGTAATAGAATCCTTTGATAAATCTTCCTAAAGAATTCTCAATCTTATATGTTTCTTAAAATATGAGGAAAACTTAATTTCTCAAACTATTTATACGAAGATTTCCTTTTCTTTTCTAGGAGTTAGAATGTCAAGTTTTAAGTTGAAATGTTTAGTGCTGGGGGCATATCATATTGATACGCGAGCTCTCCTAGAACCTTATATAAAACAAGCCTTTTCAAAAAGTTATAAATATATAATTGGATGCGATATTGCCACTGTTGATGTTCGTTTAGACGAAGACTTAGTAACCTTGGCTCTCTGGGATATTGCCAGTATTGAGCGTTTTCGAGTACTCAGAACATGTATTTATCATGGCGCATCTTGCGCGATTCTTATTTTTGATTTAACCCGCATGAATTCTTTCAATCCAACAATTTTCACCTTCATATCTGAAATTTATGCATCTTGTGGCCCAATTCCATTAGTTTTAATCGGTTGTAATGCCGATCAGACTGCCGCCCGCCAAATTTCCCGAGAGACTATCGATCAATTTTGCGAACAATTACCATATGTGACTTACTTTGAGATAAATTCTGCTACAGACTTATTCCCTGCATTAGAAAGCGCCGCTGAATCAGCTTTGAACGCGAGGGGCTTGACTGCAGAAATAAGACGACAAGCAAATGAGTTCCAAAGAAAAATCTTTCAAAACTTCCTTAATGTTCTGACCGAATTGGGTATCAAAATAAACGATAACAATGAAGTGGAAATTCTAACTCACCGAGGATTATTCTCAATAAATATTTTTAGTGGAAGAGTAGTTTTTGAATCAATACAATGTGTCAATTGCGGACGCATGGATTGCATGTATAAACATCAACCCCGAAAGAAAACGCTATGTATTGTAGCTAATGGTATGGGCTGGTCCGATACAGGCTTGGCTGACAATCAACTTTTATGTCTAGCGAAAATTTATGCCATCAAAGAAGATCTCCTCCCCCAACATGTTCTGAACCAAATGAGTGAAATTCTCAATTGCCGGGATTATATTGATACTGCTGATTTCTTCTCGCTTTATCCTACTTCAGATTTGCCAGAAAAGGAATTATCGTCTGATTCAGAACCTACTAATTATAACAATTCAAATCCACCAACTCCGCATAATTCTATTCCTCCCTATCCATCAGGGTTTTCTCCCTCTTTAGCTCGCATTTTACTTCGCAATCATCAATTACAATTTTTCGAAGGGCGACTTCCTTATTCAGTTTATAAAATCCTAAAAGAACGCCTGGAAAGAATAGCGATTTCAGGTTGAAATGGATTAACTCATTATTTAAAAAGTGGTTCAAGTTTCTGCTTAATTCCTCGTTTTTTTCGCTTTTTTTTCTTATATAATGTCTTTTCAGGTAATTTGGTTTTCGTTTTCTTTTTCCATTTTTCTACTTTTGTTCGTACTTCCTTTTCAATAGGAGGAATTTTCTTTGCAATAACCTCCGCTTCTATTTCATAGTAAATATCGCGGATCCGCTCTATTTCTTCATCTTTTTTAATTCCACCAATATAATACTCTACTTCATGGTAGGTTGATGAGATTCCATATTGAGGATTATCTAATTGGAAGATACTGAGTGGATGTTTCTTTGAGATTATCTTCGTGTGATCAAAGACTAAGGCAATAGCCCTAGGATTGACAATTTGATATGCAAGGTGGTTTATAATATCCGTTTCAGATAAAAAGAGGTCTAATCCGGGATGGGAATGATACCATCCTACAAAAAATTCTTCATTTTCGGCAAGCATTAAGTTTAAATAGGCACTCAAGACATAATGTTGCTTTTTGAACTCGACTCCATAATGTGTTCCGTGTGTAATGGGATATGCCGCTGTAATATGAACCCATTGTGTGTCTTCATCGATATATCCTGCTAAGAACCCATAAACTTCTTTCCAATTCTTAACTTTCATGTCGAAATGGGCAAATTGTGCTGTGTGAATTACGATATCCCTGAATGCTTCGTATTCGATGAAAATGATGAACAAATCTGAATCCACTTTGATCACAAATAAATAAGTATAGTAAATTTATTCTTTCATATATCATTCTTTTTGTGTTTATATTTTACAAGAATTGTAACATTGAATTTATCAATTCTTTATCTTATTTTGCTGAACTTTTTTTGGAAAGATCTTCAATTACCATCGCAGTTCTGCTACTATTTCATTGTTTTTCTGACATCTTAAATTTTCTGATATTATTATCTTCTTTAAGAATTCCATTCCACAAAGTTTAAAATGAATCAATTATGTAATGCAAATAAAACTGTCTTAATGAAGAGGTAATATTCCATGAAGGTATTAATTATTGGCGGTGGCTCTACAGGATTTGAACTCGCCCAACTTCTGATTAAACATGATATTCATGTTTATATCCTCGAACATAACGAAAAAATTTGTGAAGAACTTTCAGAGCAGTTACAAACTGTAAAAATTTTTTGTGGAGACGCAAAGGTCCCCCACGTTCTCGAATCTAGTGGAATAAAAGAGGCGGATGTGGTTATTGCGGTCACTGATGATCAAGCGACAAATATTCTCGTCGGCAATTTAGCGAAAGTATATAATGTGAAACGTATAATTGTACGAGTTCGAGATCCTCCTTTTAAAGAAGCTTGTCGAAAGCTTGGTATTGAAGAAATCATAGACCCTGCAAATATAACTGCTCACTATATTCTGGCACACCTTCGTGGCTTTGAATTAGTTGAATTAATTGAAAAAATCATCCAAGACGCCGATGTTGTCACGATCACCATTACCAAAGATTCTAAATACTATCACAAACATGTGAATGAAATTAAATTTCCAAACGGAAATCACCTTATCGCTATTTTTCGAGGCGATAAAGTGGAAATTCCGGAACATAACGTCAAATTATATGAAAATGACAAATTGATTTTTATTCACAAGAAGACTTTAAAAGAAAGCCTTACAAAATTCTTAATTGGCACTTAAAATTCCTTTCTTCTTTTCGAACATTATCTTATTTCTTTAAATTTCCTATAAATTTTTAAAGCTTGTTCTTTGCTTACCAATGAACTATGATAAATTGAATCTCCTGCTGCTACCCATGAGCCCACTACTGACGCTAGTAATGTAGGAACAATAAAGGCTATTCCAAACATTTCGCCCCCCATCATCATACCCGTTAGTGGGATATGTGCAATACTCGCGAACATTACAATACAGGAAACTCCAATAATTACTCGACTATCAAAATTTACAAAAGGAGCTAAAATTAACGCCACAATTCCTCCTGTAACAGCGCCAATTGCAAGAGATGGGGCAACAACTCCTCCCGACCCTCCCGATCCTATCGTAGCGCTTGTCGTTAAAATCTTAAAAATCAAAATTAAAATTAGAAAGAGTAGAGAAAAGTTTAACAGCGCGGTTTCATTTGCCACTAGCTGATTCACTAGATTCCAGCCAAGCCCTAAGATAAATTTAGTTTTTCCAATATCGCCCCCGAAATTGATTGCAACAATTGTAAATAATAAAGCTAGCAAAGTAACGGCTATACCGCCAATGACAGTCTTGAGCCATTCTGGTTTTCTCCAAGATTCTGACTTTCGAACTATATAGTAAAAAAACTTGATATATACTAAACCAATTAACCCACAAATCATTCCTATTGCTAAAAAAATTACGATATGTGCCCAATCAAAAGTATAATCAATTGACTGAAAGTTGATTAACTTCTCTACATGACCAAAAAAGGCTGAAAATACTAGTTGATAAGTTACATAACCGACAACGCTGCTAATAGCACATGGTAAAAGATATACGTATTCAAATTCATCTCGATATACTACTTCACAAGCAAAAATTGCTCCACTTAGTGGAGCTCCGAAAATCGCCCCAAAACTTGCACTTATTCCACATAAAGTTAAAGTTCCTCTTTCTCTAAGGGATAATTTTAGGGGTACTCCCATCAAAGAACTTATTCCTCCACCCATTTGAATGGTAGGACCTGATCGTCCCGCGGATCCCCCAAATCCTAACGTTGCTAAACTGGCGGATAATTTCGCTCCAATTACTCGCGGCTTTACGATTCCCCATTTGTGATGATATGCATTAATAATAGCATCTGTTCCATGCCCTCGTGCTTCCGGAGCGAAAGTTCCTGTAATAAAACCACTTATAAATAGCCCAACAATAGGAAATAAAAGTATTATCCAAATTGTGAAAGAATTAACCCAATCCGTTAAATAAATTAACGCAATTTCAAATAAAACTGTAAGTAATCCAATCGTAATTCCCACTAAAGTTGATAAAGAAATCCATTTTAAAGCGAGCCTTGTTTTATCAAATTTTATATATTCTCTGACCGTTTGTACCGTCACTTTCGTCCTCAGCGAGCAGTTTTAATAAAACCGAAGATATTGAAATACATAAATTTATCTTAACTTCACGTGAGAATTTCAAAAAAAGATTATAATATATTCTTATTTTTAGTTATTTTACAGAATCGTATTTGATAATTGAGATGTTAAAATGGATATAGAAACCAAGATCGAGCTGATTGCAAAACCCCCAACTGAAGAAATTGTTACTATGGATGATTTGAGACATTTACTTGAGACAAAAGATCATCCTATCGCATATAATGGCTTTGAACCATCCGGCATGATGCATTTAGGTACGGGTTTAATATCTGGACTGAAAATGATAGATCTCGTGCAAGCTGGAGTTCGCTATAAAGTGCTTTTGGCGGATTGGCATGCCTTTCTAAATAAAAAACTAGAAGGGGATATGGACAAAATTAAAAAGGCCGCTGAATACTTTATCAAAGGATGGGAAGCCCTAGGCATAAAAGGTGTAGAATTTATATACGCCAGCGACCTCATTGAAAAAACCGAGTATTGGGAAACTCTCTTAAGAATTTCCACTCAGACTACTTTTAATAGAGTCAGGCGATGCCTCCCAATTATGGGACGGGTCGCTGATACCTATGAGGGACTCCATGTAGCACTCTTTTTATACCCGCTTATGCAATGCGCGGATATTTTCCAATTAGAAGTTGATATCACCCAACTCGGTTTGGATCAACGAAATGTAAATATGTTAGCTCGTGAACTTGGTCCTGCCCTGGGGTTTTGGAAACCAGTTGCTGTTCATCATCACCTTCTTATGGGCTTACAGAAAGCCGAACGGATGGGCTATGATGCAGACACTGCCATTGACGCTCAAATTAGTATGAAACAAAGTAAGAGCCGTCCAGATTCTGCAATTTTCATCCATGATCCCCCTGATGAAATCCGCCGAAAAATCAAGAACGCTTGGTGTCCAGAAGGACAAATAGAAGAAAACCCTATCATCGAAATAGCCAAATATATCTTGCTTCGAGAAAAAAATGCGATTCTTGAAATAAAACGTCCTGAAAAATATGGTGGCGATATTTCCGTTACCCTTACGGAACTTTTAGACCAGTTCCAAAAGAGACAAATTCATCCACAAGACCTAAAAAAAGCAATTGCAATACGATTAATTGAAATACTGGAACCAGCACGGAAATATTTCAAAGCCAATCCCAAATACTTAAAGATATTTAAAAAGACAAAAATAACACGCTGAAAGAAAAGAAGGTGACATTCTGGCATCAAAATGCGATGAGTTAAAAAGTGTAAGGCTTTTACTCGTAGGGTTCGGCAATATTGGACGGAGCCTTGCTAAAATAATCTTAGACAAAAAAGAATTCATTCAAAATAAAGCCATACTTAAGATAGATGTTACTGGTATTTTAGACCTCGACTATTCAATCGTTGATGAAACTGGTACAGGGCTGGATCTAAAAGAAATTCTCGCATTGAAAAAAGCAGATCTTCTTAATCGAAATTCCAATCTCTCTTTCAAAGAAATCCTTCAAAAAATACCTTCAGATATCCTTGTTGAAATGACTCCCTCCACCCCAAACGGACAACCAGGGTTAAACCATATTAAGGAAGCATTTCTACATAAAAAGCATGTAGTAACCTCGAATAAAAGCCCGCTCGTTTTAAAATATCGTGATCTTATTAATCTCGCCCAGCAAAATAATTGCGAATTCCGTTTTGAAGCAACCGTTGGTGGCGTTATTCCTATTTTTACTACCGTCCAAAATGGACTAAGTGCTAGTGAAATATCCAAGATTGAAGGGATTTTAAACGGGACCACGAATTATATTCTTACCCGAATGAGTGAAGGTAGTTCCTACGCAGAAGCTCTAGCAGACGCACGTAAGTTAGGCTTTTGTGAGACGAATCCTTATGATGACGTTTCAGGACTAGATGCTGCACGAAAACTCGTTATTATCGCAAATGTTCTTTTAGGATATAACATTACTCTGGAAGAAGTGAAAACCCGGAGTATCGAAGATATCTCTCAAGCCCAGATCATTGAAGCACATCTCAATAATCAAGTTATGAAACATATCGCTACTCTTGAGGTTTTAAATAATGAAATTCAGGCTTTCGTGGAACCCAAATATATTAATGTTTCCAATCCTCTAGCTCATGTGAAAGGTATAATGAATGCTATCCAAATTTTCACCAAATATGCGGGTGAAATTACCTTGTTTGGAGTAGGCGCTGGACCAAAAGAAGTATCTACCATTATTTTAAGCGATATTATCTCTATTGGACGAAACCTCTGATTACTTTTAACTTCATTTAAAATAAAGTCTAAAACTTAATATTGTGCTATGATAAAGATTTAATTAGGCTACTAATTTATAATCTATTCTAAGAAGCGTATTTCGCGAATGTCTCTGCCAAATGAACAATATTTAAAGCAATTAAACCGGTACTTAACGACTGGTAATATACTCGCCTTTGAACGATTAGTGAATAGGCTCCAAGACGACGGAATCAATCTAGATTTAACACAAATTCCTAATATCGAACGAAAAATTTCTGATTTAGTAATAGCTTACCTGATCCCAAATTATAATATCGAAGAAGTATTCGCTATTTTACAATTTGCTAATGATTATCAACTCTTCTCAGGGACTTCCATTAAACCAATAATCTCACTTTCTCCCCAAGAACGCGCTTTGACAATCGCAAACCTCGAAAGCATGTTCGGACCTCTCTCTAAAGGATTCCTAGATTTTATTGTCAATACTCTCGCTAATAAAATCTCAGATATTATTGTAAATCCTGCTTTTTTAACTAATTCTGCATTTCTTCAATTCGAGGATGAAATTCCACTTAGCAGAAAAATCGAGTTTCTTCATTACTTGATTGATAACTACAGCTACTATGGGTTACGGTCTCGAAAAATCGGTAATTTTAAGGAATATTATAAAAGATACAAGAAACATCGCGAAAAATTCGATAAAGACTACTACGCTTTTGAAATCGAAAAATCGGAAGAATTAGATAGTATGTCTTCCCGTCTCATCCTCTTCTTCCAACCTGCCTATGAAAAGCACCTTATCAATGCCCCTCTTCTGGAACGCGTTAAGAAAAAATTTGAGTTGGGCGAATATGGATATGAGTTTCCCCTTGTGAGTATGGTAATATATGGTGGACTTGGTCCTGAAGGGAAAGGTTTTACATACCTAGTCCCCCCAACTGCTGAGATTATCGAGATTTGTTCCGATGCCAAACAGACAAAGGCATACGTCATTGAGTATAAAAAATATTTGAAATCTATCTTCTTGAAAAAATTAGAAAAACATATGCAGACCTGGAATCTACCCGAAAATTTAAAAATTGAAACTTTTAAATTCCTTGATGCAAATATTCGGACCGAATTAGTGCATATTGATGACATTGTAACTTTATTAGAAGAAGATATCATCTCCTATCTGCGTGAAAAGGTGGACCCCTATCTCACCGATGATTTCATTGCCTTTCTCAAAAAATCTCTCATCGAAATCCTTTTACCTGTAAAAATGGAAGATCAATTCAAAATCCGGATGGATCTAATCAAAAATAATAAATTGTCCGAAACTGAAGTTGCCAAACTTGCCTCTTTAGGGAATGTCTCTCACTATGACCTCTTAAATCAACGTTTTTTCTTTCAAAATCTTATCAATAATATAGAACGCATTTTAAAAAAGAAACATCTCCTTTAAAAAATATCAACAATCTTTTTCTATATCCTTCAAAATTTCACATAAATTCGAGAAGGCTCTTTCTAAATTATTTTTGCTTGCATTTCTTATCAATTCTTTAATATTCATCCCCTTTTCACGTAAGAGACGTTTTATTTCTCTTTTAATTCTTTTTTTCCAATTTTTATCTCTATTCCCTGAGATATCTATCGTAATCCCTAATTCAAGTTCAATTAGTTTAACCTGTTCTTCCTCAAAGAAGGTTTCTGGTCCTAATATCACACAATATAAACTTACCTTATGATTCCCTACCTTACAATTAATTAAGAAGGTAGTATTGAATTCTATAATCTTTACAATTTCAATTCCTATATTCTGTAAGTAATTTTTGATTTGAACTTTAGCGGTTCCCTCGATATGTTCTCCATCTACGAGGTAAATCAATGAACTAATTCGATACACACTTGGATAATGTTTGACAGCGTTAAGTGCGGATAAACCTGTCTGCCTTTTTTTGGCAGTAAGTGGAAACCATATGAATTTATCATGTCCATTATATCTATTGCATAATTCTTCTAATACGGGAATTTCATGTGTGCCATTCCCCGTAATAATTATATATAATCGCTTACTTAATTTGTAGTTCCCTAATTGCGTAATTTCCGCAGTTTTTAATCTTTCTACCTGCCCTCCTATAAATCTCAAGATTATCATCACTTTTTAATTTTACAATTGGAGTAAATCTACCAATAGCCGCGGATCTGAATTTGCATCTAATAAATCTTTTATTGTTTCTAATGTTAAGACTTTATGGCTTAAAATATCTTCATCTGATTTCTGGAGTTGTATTACAGTAGCATCACTTGGTTCCACTTCTACCAAATAATGTAAAACGTCAATACTGTGAGTAGATATAATTGTTTGCCATTTTTTATCTTTTAACCATCTGAGAACCATTTTTACCAAAGATGGATGAAATCCTGATTCAAAATCATCAATTAATAATAGTTTAGGGTTAATAATCTCAATTAAGGACATTATTTTTACAGCTCTTTCAGCACCCCTCCCAAGATCGTTTAGCTTTAAATAAATAAAATTATTTGGAAAGACTTTTCTTATACTAATTGGTGTTAAAAATGCTATATCACTATAGTTATCATCTACACATTCACTAAGACTTTTTGCAACACTAACGTGATATCCTCGCTTCATAATTAATTCTTTTAAGGATTCCATTTTTCGTTCTAATTTTTCAAGAATCAAAGTATTATTCGGTATGAATATAACTAAATTACTTAAAAAATCGGGATTTATCTGGAAAAACTCACTAAGGTTCTTCAAATCATAAATTGCTTTTGAATCTATTAATGTTTTAAAGTCATTTTCCATTATTTGTATTTTAATCACTTGATTTTTAATATGATAACTAATTGTAGCTGAACCTGCATAGAGATATAACAATGGCTTATTTCCTTTAACATTCTCCATTAAAGTTCTATGGATATTTATTAAAGATGTTGCTTTAGATTCTCCAATAATATAATCATTTACTTTCGGACTTGGTAAAAGCGATAAAGCCTCTAATATGGTAGATTTACCTGAATTATTTCTACCGATTAAGACGGTAAAGGAAGAAAGATCAATTGGTGTTTTACATCTCTTTATTCCTCTAAATTCTGTAATGTCAAGTTTTTGAAC
>SUPS01000327.1 GCA_005191415.1 Candidatus Helarchaeota ASGARD archaeon Hel_GB_A | reverse complement strand
ATGAAATCCTCTTATGGTATTTTAGTTTAGCTTTTAGATAAGTGTGGTTGAAACTCAAGTATTACCAAAAATAATGCGAATATCATGAACGCAACAACTATAGCATACCAAATTAAAACTTTCGCAAAAGGAGGAAAAACTATCAAAAATGCAAATCTAAATGCTAACCATAGTGCCCATTCTGAATTTTTTACTCCAGCTCTTTGAATTGCTGCTTCAACAGATAGTCCCTGCGGACTCCCATACGCAAGTGCCCAAAAAAACTCCTTTATATACTGATTTCGAACAGGGTAATAACCCTTCTCGAATGAGATGGTGTATTTGTTATGAAATATATTTCTATCACTATAACTCCATGGATAATCTAGTACTGTCAAATATAATTTATTTTTGGCATCCGCATTTTGAGACGAAGAGAACCAACCTTTTATCGTATCCTTGAAATAGTCCCCTAATATAATGAGTGCTATGCTATTGTCAGCAGCATTTTTCACGTATGTATTTAATTCATCTGATACAACCCAACTCTCCCAATAATAGTATCTTTTCACTGCACCTGGGTCGAGATGTGAGATACTACTAAAAATTGTGTGTTCTATGTGCGAGTAGCTATATTGGGATACTTTATTGATAGTATAAATAGCTGAAGCAAGAATACCTACCAGAGCTCCTATTACTATAGGAACTTTCCAAAATCCCCACCAGCCATTACCACCTTCCAGCCATGCATAAATTGCGGCAGCTGCAAACACTGCAGCATACATAGCTCCAATCCAAAACCACCATTCAGCGCTTTCTCCGCCCGTAAGATATCCAACAAACATCAACCAGGTAACTATTTCTGTTCCTACACCTTTTTGAGATAATAAAGAAATGGATGCACTTGGAATAGAGTATCTTGTAGAAGTGGTACTTATTATGAGGGATAAAGTACCTGTGTATCCGTGCGGATCGTAATAAATTTCAGCGATCCCATTTTGATCGGTTGGGGCTGTCTTTTTTTCGTGGATGTTAGTATCAGAAATAAGAAAATCGACATCAAGGGGATAGACAGGGTTACCATTCTCATCTGTAACTCTGATTTTAAAATAAAAAAGCCCCGAAGGATCTTGATCAATGTTTTCTATTGTTATCTCGGCAGGTTTTGGGGGGATTATGAACCCATCATGTCCAGTTATAGCGAAATAATAGTCATTGCCCTCAAACTCTGCAAAAATTACGGCTTCTTCCTGTCCAGGTTGTATAGTTATGGTTTTTCTTGCTTCACCTGAACTATCGGTGTATACTTCATCAATAAATTCTTCGATGCCATCGTAGTGCAGGTAGAATTTTATTGGTACCCCACCTATAGGGGGACCGTCGTCTTCCTGAAGCACTGCAATTAATGTCGCTTGTGAATCACTAATTTGGACGTCTGGTACTGTAATATCAGTGTGTTCCTTCGTGATTATGAGTGATCCATATAGCTGACTGGCTTCATAATAAGTATCCCCTAAAAACTCTATGAATAGGCTGTATGATCCAGGCGTTTCAATTGCAGTGTAATCTATAGAAGCAATACCATTTGAATTGGTCATTGAGGAATCAAAAAACGTGTAAGTGGTAAAATCATAAGAAATGTAAAAGTTTAATTGTTTAGATGCTAAAGGGTCTCCTTCATCATCGGTAAAAATTGGATTGATACTTACTGTGTCCGTGTAGGGCACTTCAACTTTTATAAAATTATTATTGATTACAGTTATTTCCTTCTTGATCTCTAAAATCCCCTCCCTTTCTACGGGGGTGTAGAGTGCGTCGCCCTGGAATTCAAATTTAATTTGGTATATCCCTGGAGCTAAATTTGGGTAGAAAGAACATTGAATGGCCCCCGTTTCGCCGGTATTTACCGTACTTATTAAATTCCAATTATCTCCCTCTTTTAAATAAATATTGACATCTTTATAGGGTATTTCAGCGTTACTATGGTCATGCAAACGGGCTGTGAGAGTGACAGGGTCGCCATAATATCCCGTAAAAATTAAATTATCATCTATAACGGAAGTTCGCCTTATTACCTTTAAGGCATTCCAAAAGATTTTTTCCCCGAAACCCTGAGACTTCCCTCCTTTATAAGTCACTTTTAAGTCAAACAATCCTGTAGAACGGGGAGGAATGTATGGTTGAACCGCCTTTCCATCCTTATTAGTTTTCAAATCATACGTGAGTACCAGTATTTGTTCTCCATCTTCATCCTCAATTACAGTATAATTTGATGGCAGGGTTACCCACCCTGAAAATTCAGCGGTTTCTAAATAAACACTAAAGTTGAGAGCTCGATTCGGGATTGGTTTCCCTGCAGGATTCAATATTGTGGCAGTTAAATTAACTACATCGCCCCATGGAACGACATATTGAGGTTCACTTAATACTACATCGTGCGCCTCTTCTAGTACATTGATGTGTTTCTCCCCTTCAACTGATTCGTAAAGCAAAGTTCCTGCAAAGATGGCTTTTATAAGGTATTGGTCCTGGGGCAGTTCGATAAATACTTCCAATGTAGCATGCCCTGTTTCATCGGTCCTCGCCTCTCCCAAATAAGTCCATGTTCCATCGATTTTAATATAGAATTGAACTTTTTCATTGTTGAGAGGAATCCACTCCTCATCAACTTTCCCAACTAGTTTGGCATCAAGGAGCGTGTAGTGCTGAGTGACGATTCTACTAGGTTTCGCAGTCAAAAAGAGTTTTGAAGTCTTTTTATTCGATTCGATCGCATACGTGATAAAAGGTTGAATATTTATTAAAAGAAATAACGAGATTAAAATTAAGCCCGAAATTTGTCTTTTTTTCCATCGAAATTTAAACATCCCCTATCTACTAAAAATATTAAAAGATAAAACTACAATGGATTAGATTGTTGAAAAAATTAATGCAGTAAGTGTTATTTATTTTTTTCGGTAACAGATAGTATAAAGTTAGACAAAGTTATAGCGGGCAGAGAAGTGCTATGTACTCTCCAATCCCCTTAGAGCAGGCTTGTAATTATTTTTTGGGAAGAATGATTAATTACCAGTAAATATAATTTAACATGTGCCTATGACCTATTCTAAATGTCTTGTTTTCTCCTATTTATAAAGTTATTTGGTA
>SUPS01000082.1 GCA_005191415.1 Candidatus Helarchaeota ASGARD archaeon Hel_GB_A | reverse complement strand
TAACATTTTTCTATTCAAAGGAATTATCGTACTGTAAATTTCCTCAAACGCCTCCGTATTCGCCTCTTTTAACAGTTCTCTTTGATACCCTTTTATCTCCGAATAAATTGGCTGAAATTTATCAATTAACTGCATCAATAATTGAGTATCTTCATAACTCAAATTTAAAGAATTAACCATAGAATCTATATTTGTCTTGTAAAAAATCGATGGTATACCCTTCGTGTGCTCCTCTCGGGTCCTCACTATCAATGAATATCTCTCTAATAAGTCTAAATCAGGACCAACTGTCTGTGGCGATATGCGGAGGATTTTCGAAATACGGGATTTGTTCTGCTCCGTTGCATAAAGTTCAAATAATATCTGTCTTATCCGAACTATCCTCTCTTTCTGCATCTTCGCCAATATTTTCGAGAACTGATCATCTCCCAACTGAAATTACTCTCACAAATTTTCCTTTTTGTCTTTATAATGTCTTTTTTATATACAAAGATGATTTTTATATACGAATATATCATATATAAATATATCCCTCTTAATTAGAAGAATCCCATTGCTTATTTGGAAAAACCTTAGACTTGATCCGAACATCTCCAATAGTTATTTTGCCATTACATCCCCCAAACATATTTTGTTTGTATAGAAAAGTATGTGAGGACTTGCTCTCGGGCTTCCTGCCTGAAACAGGCTCCCATGCTATAGGCACTCACCCGTAACACTTCGCCCTTTCTTTTCATATCTGACCATTTATAGTGGAATTTATTGCTATCTCGTAGAGATAAAATTTATTGCCATTACATACGCGAATGGCATAATCCAAGGGAATTGAACTAATCAATTCGATCTAATTTTCGCAGATCCTCCCTATTTCTTATCAAATAATGGAATAACTTGCCATTCTGGGAAAATGGTAAAAGTGAATAAAGGTGATTGGGATCGATCAATGGGTTTCAATGAAGATATTGATTTTAGAGTAAATTCAAATTTTTTAGTGCCTTTTTTTCTTAAAAAGCAACCGATTAAAAAGAGCGGTTTGGATTAAATTCTGGTTGGCTGAGTTGAGGATAAATTAAAAGCGGCTCATAGCGTTTTGCAAATGCGAACCCCACCACCTTGCTGAATTGACTTTTCATAGAGTACCATTTCAAATTCGGAGAAAGGTCGCAGAATACGGTGGGCGAATTAATGAGATCGGGCCGCTGCGCTTTTATGGCGGTTAAAGCTGTCAATAATTCAATAATCTTTATTTAATTATATTCTTTATTAAATTATCCTCCTATTATGGAAAAATAATTTGAATTAAATTTCCCTAGGATAATATGGTTGTGGGGGTCGCCGATAATAATTCATTATTCTGTTATAGAATTGTTCCTCTCTTTCTCTTAATCGCTGTTCAGCCCATTGGATTATATTATTAATTATTCTATTTCTTTCAATGGGATCTTGTAATTGATTTATAGTATATGGAAAAATATGCATATCGCATTGATGAATATCGAAATCTAAAGTCATCCAGGTTGAAACTATTCCTTCTTGTCTTAAAATTGCAGTAACCTGTCCAACATCGGTGCAGTATTTTAATTCTAAACTTTCCCCTGATGGATATGAATCTTCTGCAATTATAAACCTCACAATTGCACAAAGATTCGCGATCCACTGTCTTGAAGTTTGCCCATACCACCGAAAAAATTCACGGGCTTGGATAGGAAGATAACCTCTAAGATTAATAGCATCAGCAAGGGTTGCTAATATCCACCTATTTTCTTGAGAGTATGATCCTAAAATTAATACTCCTCTCGTAGGAATTAAAACTCCCATTTGTTCTATTGGAGGATTTCTTCTTATTTTAATTGCCAATCTTTAACCCTCATTTCAATTTCAAAGAGTATTTATAAGTATATAACTTAAAAAGTCATATATTCTATTATAAAATTGTATATTAATAGTTACATTTTACGAAAATTATTAAGAAAAAATAGGTTCAGGAATAATGAGAAACAATGTCGAAGTTGAGGAAGGTTTTCTAACCATCGAAGGAAGTAAATTAAAACAACCAATTATCCAATTAGTCACATTTTATTTCAATAACGCCCCTAAATTAATCAAGGAAAAATATTTCAAGAACCTTGATATAAATTTGGAGGAGTTAGGATATATTTTTACGTTGTCTATTTTTGAATACATAAAATCCAAAGAAGGGGTTACGCGAAAGCAAATTCAAGAAAAATTTGGGCTTGCCCCAGAACAAATAGAAAATCATCTTGAGAGGCTTAAGAACAATTTCCTAATTAAAGAACAGAATTCTAAGATTGAAATTAAAAAACCAAATGGTACCAAATTCTGGAAAAAGTTAATTGATAAATTGATTCCTAAATTGATCGATATAAGTCCAGCCTCTATTCTATATGATTCTCAAGGAAAAAAAATAGTATCAAAAAAAATTGCATCTTTTGAATCGGAAAACTAAGTTTTATTTTCAATAACAAATAAGTTTTATTTTCAACATTCATGAACTCCTTGGGCTATGCCTTGTAGCTCGCCCTCTCACTCCGCATTACTCAGATCTCAGCTGGAATACTCATCATTATTGGAAATTGGACTGTTGCCTTAGCGATATTTGAGAAATCCATAGCATTTATTGTATACCACCTTTTAATATTATTTGAGGAATAAAAAAAGGACCATTTCGCAGTAGACGTTTTTAGCGAGAGGTTTTTAAAATGCTTTGAATAATGTATGGTCATAGATAAAAAATTAAATCAAGGTGAAAAAATCTAGATGGCTCGAATGCATGCTCGGCGCAAGGGTAAGAGTAGTTCAACCCGTCCTCCACGCGCGAAGGCGCCGGAGTGGTGCACCCGCTCTCCCGAAGAAATAGAGGATATAATTGTGAAGCTTGCTCGAGAAGGACACGGTCCATCGATGATTGGCATTATCCTTCGCGACCAATATGGAGTACCGCTCACGAAGCTCATTTGTAACAAGTCGATTACTCAAATTTTAGAAGAACGCGGGCTCAAATCACAATTACCGGAGGATCTCACAAATTTGATTAAGCGGGCTATTAAACTCCGACGGCATTTAGAAGAAAACCGGAAAGATTTATCCTCCAGACGTGGATTACAATTGATTGAAAGCAAAATTCATCGCCTTTCCAAATATTACCGGAATAAAAATGTGTTACCCAAGGATTGGAAATACGATTGGAGAAAAGCTGCCGTTTTGATTCGGTAATCTCATTGGTGCCAATTTAAACAATGAATCCTTTTGCTTTAGACCACAAATTCTATGATATTCTCCAACAAGCGGCTAGTAAAGTAAAATCTTGGATTGAAGCTGATGAAATAATACGCCTCTCTAGTCATATCGATGCTGATGGATTATCAGCTGCTGGGATTATTTGCTCTGCTCTCTCACGCTTAAAAGCCTCTTTTCATCTTCGAATTCTTCGACAACTCGACCCCGAATTTATTGAAGAACTCGTGAAAGAAGATCGAAATTGCTACATTTTTTCAGATTTTGGAAGTGGGCAAATAAAACACCTCGCAAAATCTCTCCCATCAAAAGATATCATCATATTGGACCATCACGAACCTCTTAATATCTCTAAACCTTCAAATATTCTAGAAATCAATCCCATTCTCTTTGGAATTGATGGTTCAAACGAAGTTAGCGGATCTGGTGTAAGCTTCTTATTCGCATATGCCTTAGATCCAAAAAAAAACATTGACCTTTTGCCGTTGGCACTTGTTGGCGCATTAGGTGATACTCAAGATAAAGAAAAACAACATTCCCTTACTGGGTTAAATGCTAAAATAGCTGAATTTGGAGTTCAACAGAATCTTTTAAAAATTGAGAAAGACCTTTATTTTCAGTACCGAGAAATGAAACCTATTCATCATGCGTTAATGGAAACGACTGACCCATTTTTACCTGGTTTGACGGGAAATGAAGAGGCATGCGTACGCTTCCTGAGCTCAATTAATATTCCTCTTCAGGCAGGCGAAAAATGGCGCACAATTTCCGATTTATCTACGGAAGAGAAAAAAAGATTAACTACTCAGTTATCTCAACTCATTTTATCTCATGGAGGGACGTCTAAACAAGCTAGTAATCTTGTAAGTACAACTTACATTTTAACTACAGAGACTGACCCTTATTTGAAAGACGCCCGTGAATTCGCGGAATTATTAAATGCCTGTGGGAGGACACGCCACCCAGGTATTGGGGTTGCAGTATGTATGGGCGATCGTGATATTCATTATCGCCGCGCCCAAGATCTTCTTACAGATTACCAAAAAAAGATCAATTCATTCCTTGAAACTTTGAAACATCCTGGCTCCATCCATGAAACTGATTATCTCCAGTATTTTTTCGGCGGTGACGAGTTAGAGGAGACCATGATTGGAACTATCGCTACAATTGCTGTGAAGACTAAATTAACAAAAAAAGTGCTAATTGGTTTTGCCAAATCAAATAACCAATGTTATAAAATCTCTGCCCGTGCTCCGCAGCAATTTGTCGATAAGGGTGTTCACCTCGGACTGGCACTTCGCCAAACTATTGCCCAATTAAAATTAGATCCCTCTAAATTTCTAGCTGGAGGGCATGACGCCGCCGCTGGCACCCGTATCCCAATAACCTATGAAAAATCTTTTATCGAAACATTGAATAAGGTCCTCCACCAACAGATAATCAAAAAGGATTGATTAATCGAAATTTTTAATGGAAAAATTTTAAATAGAGTTTTTAATATTTGAATCAAAAACCATCGAGGAAATTTTCGTGTCAAAAAGACGAAGAAGAAGAAAGGATATATCCATAGATAAATGGAAAAATAAGAAATGGTATTCAGTCTATACACCGAAATACTTTGGAAATGTACATATCGCTGAAATACCTTCGAGTGGGGATGTAGTAGGACGGACAATTGAAGCAACGCTATATGATATTACCAATGATTTCTCTCAAACACACATAAAATTATACTTTAAGATCAACAAAGTTGAAGGGAATGTCGCCCACACCAAATTTTGGGGACATGATTTCACTCGAGATTATCTCAGGTCTCTTGTAAGGAGAACTACGAGCCGGATTGATGGAATTTTCAATGTATCAGTAAAAGCCGATAACTCACCGGATTATTATAAAATACGCGTGAATGCCGTGGTCTTTACTCAAAAACGAGCAAAAACAAGCCAACAGAAAGCCATTCGCGCTATAATGCGCCGCATCATTGAAGAGAAAGCCAAAAATCTAACATTCATTGAATTTATTCAAGAATGTGTCCTCGGCAAAATCGGAAGTGAAATCTACAATGAAGCAAAAGTAATCTATCCCATCCGGAAATCTGAAATTATGAAAACTAAAATTATAAGCGAACCTGAAGCTGTTACTTCTGAAACCTAATTTGTTTTTTAGAATTTTTCTTCTCTTATGATTTTCCTCTCACAACTAATTATAGCCTTGAACTAAGGTGAATCTTAATAAATTAAGAACCTTTTTATTCTTTCAGTTACCTTAATTTAATGGATTAGTGGATAAAGTGGTGAGATTATCGCTCTAGAAATCGTAATTATTGTAGTTCTAAGCGGAATTTCGGCTCTTTTTATTTATTTAATAAGTTCACAGAGAAAACAGCTGAAAGCATTACAAGATCAGCTAGAAGAGGAAAAAAAGCATCAAAATCCTTCTATAACTACCACTGAAAGTTCCAATAACCAAAAAGATGATAAGATCTCTGAGATTAAACCTGAAATTACACCTTCTAAATTAGAAATGCATGATGAATTCTCTGAAAACCTACAAATCATTCGGGATCTTCAATCAAAACTAGATGGACTAATGGTCGAATTAAAAATTCGTGGAGAGATGATCGTTGAACGAGATAATAAAATTGTCGAATTAGAGAGGACAATTCACGATCTAGAAGCACAAATTTCGATTTTTAAAAATCAAATTGCACCCGCCCTAGAACAAACTATTACTGACCTGCGGTCTCAAAAAGAAGCACTTCAAGGTGCCCTCGACCAACAACTTGAAGAAATTAAAGAAAAGGAAGAACGTATTGAGGCATCCCGCCGAATCTTAGAGAAAGCTGGGATGATTGGCAAAATCGAAGAAATTGAAGAATACCAGATCAAATTGCTAAGAAAAGATGAAATTATTCAACAACAAAAAGAAGAAATAGAGAAACTTAAATCCCAAGTAGCACAATTACCCGTTATTTGTGTCCAAATGACGAATGAAATAAAGAAACGAGAAGCCATTATTGAATCTTTAAAGAAATATAACAATGTCCTCTCTAAAAAATTAGAAATGGCACAAGAGAAACTAAATTCGATGTCTAATACGAAAGATGATCAAATCCGTGAATTGACAAGAAAATTAATGGAGATCCAAGATCTTTTACAGGCAGAAAAAGATAGAACTGCCTTGTTAGATAAAGAAATATTAATGTTAAATAGTCTAATTATGGAAAAGGAATCAAAGATTTCTAAATTAGAAGAACGATTACATAGCATTATTTTCTTGAAAAAATAAAATTCTCTATTTTAAACCAAAAGACTAAAGATGAAATGAAAATTTTCTAGTTGTGAAATTATGAAAGCTGTAATAATGGCTGCAGGAGAAGGGAAACGATTACGACCTTTAACTTATACGCGCCCTAAACCTATGATCCCTATTGCAGGAAAGCCACATTTGCAAATTCTCATAGAAGATTTAAAAAAGGCAGGAATCTCTGAAGTAATTTTAATTGTGGGGTATTTACAAGAACAAATTCGCGAATTTTTTAAAAATGGCTCTGAATTCGGCATTAATATCCAGTATGTCACTCAAGATACTCAATTGGGAACAGGACACGCCGCTCTATATGCTGAATCCTTAGTTGAATCCGAGCCATTTCTTCTTCTAAATGGTGACATTCTCTTAGCTCCAAATGTTTTTTCTCGTCTAATTAATAAATACAATAGATCTTCCTGCTCTTCTGTATTATCGATTGTCAAGGTACCAAATCCATCTAGTTATGGAATCGTTCATTTCGATAATAAGACTGAAGAAGCTCTCCAAATCATTGAAAAACCTACTTCCGAGCAAATTCCTGAAGACCCCTACACTAATGCTGGGTTATATGTTTTTAATTCTCAAATTTTTGATGCAATTCGAAATACTCCGAAATCATCACGCGGTGAGATTGAAATTACTGATTCCATTCAGCGATTAATCACACGTGGGGAATCTATTAAAGTTTTTAAAATCGAGGATTTCTGGATCGATTTAGGGAAGCCTTGGGACTTACTAAATGCAAATCAATATCTTTTAGACCAAATCAGCGGTGCCAACCAAGGTACTATTGAGAAAAATGTTACTATCAAAGGAAAAGTTATCATAGGTGAAGACACTATCATTCGGTCCGGAAGTTATCTTGTGGGTCCTTTGTATATCGGTTCTCACTCGGATATCGGTCCTAATTGCTATATTCGCGAATATTGTAGTATCGGAAATAATGTTCGTGTAGGACATGCTTGCGAACTGAAAAATACTATCATATTCGATAATTCACATGTTCCACATCTCTCCTACATCGGAGATAGTATCATTGGAAGCCATGTCAATTTAGGTGCAGGAACAATTACTGCAAATCTCCGATTTGACAAAAAATCAGTCCCTATGACTATTAAAGGAGAGAGAATGGACAGTGGGCGTAAAAAAATGGGCGCTATCATTGGGGATTATGTCCAAACAGGGATTGGTACTACATTGATGCCGGGCGTAAAAATTGGTCCTTATAGTATCGTTGGTCCTAATATGAATCTTTGGGATGATATTCCCCCTCGATCCGTGGTTATAGAAAAACCTAGAAAAGTAGAATGAAAAAACTCATTTATGTTATTTAATTAAACGCCGTAAGGAATTCGCTCTTTCTAAAAATTCATTTGCTGCCTCTTCTTCATCCAATTGTATAAATAGTTCTGATATTTCTTCAAAGTAATTTTTAGCGTCTAAGAATTTCTTTTTCTGAACCGCTTTCTCTGCTTTTTGAGTTAATTCGGCAATTTTCCTTCGAATTTCTGTTTCATTTTGGGTTTTCTTCTTTGGTTTAAGAACTTCCAGCTCTTCAGCTTTCTGCCTGTAACGTTGTTCACTCTCTTTGTCTTTCAATAATTTTGCTAGTGTAGCGGCCTTCTCATAAAGTTCCTTTGCAAGTATTGATTTTCCTGTTCGGAGAGCCTCTCGTGCATTTCTAACGGTTAAAGCTAATTGAGCTTTAGTTTCTTCAACTTCATCCGCAGAAATTTCTGTAACTGGCTTTGTAGGTTTCTTTTCTTTGAGTTTTTCCTCCTCTACAACTTTTTTCTCTTGAACCTTACTTAAATAATATTTTGCTTGCCTTCTGTAACTTCTTGCAACTTCTTTACCATCTATCATTTCTGAAATTGTAGCTATTCGTTCATAATATTTTGCAGCAGTCGCATACCTATTCATTTTTAATGCTTCTTCAACTCTTGATAACAATCTCTTTCGTTCATTTATCAAACTACGCATTTCAGGACTAATTTCTTGTATTGATGATTGTCTTCGACAAAATTCGATATTATTTTTATATTTTTCCAATTGCTCTTCTTCTCCTAATTCTATAGCATAGACTGCAAGAGTTGTATATATCTGAATTGCATCTTCAAAATTTTTCTCTCTAACAAGCATTTTTGCTTTATTAATAAGACTTTTTTGCTTCTGTTTTAGTTCTTGCATCCATTCTTCTCTAGTTTTCTGATTAGCTAATGCATCTCGTTCTCTGGCTAATTTTGCCCATCCTGCAAAGCGTTTTAATCCATCATCTTCTCCTAAAAGAATCATTATTTTGGCAGCTTCCTCAAAATTCTCAGCTGCTTCAATAAAGTTCTGTTTTCCCATTGCTTTATCTGCTTTTGATAAAAATTGACCACTTTTCTTTCTGAGATCTCCTTCTTTCAACGCTTCTATCCGTTCATGTGCCGCATTGGCAAGCTTTAAGAATTTCTCAGCTTGATCTTTTTCTCCTAACATACGCGAAAGTTCTGCTACTTGGCGATAATTTCTAGCGGCTTCGACCACATTCCTTTCTCGAATTGCAACTCGAGCTTTTTCCAAGAGTTTTTCTCTTCTTTCCCTTAATTCTTTTTGCCGTTCTTTTTGTTCTGCTAGTCGCTGCATCTCTTTCGCTTTCAAAAAGAATTCTCGTGCTACACTTTTATCTGCCAATTCTAATGTCAAATTTCCAGCTTTCTCGTATAGCTCTGCTGCTTTTTTGAAATTCATATTATTCTTTGCAACATCTGCCTCTTTTAGGGTTTTAGACCGCAACGTTTTGATTTCCTGAGTAATCCTCATAATTTCCCGCCTATTTTCTGCTCTTTTCTGTAGAAGAGTTCGCTTTTTATCCTCTATTGACATTAGCTTTGGTCTCAGTTTCCTACGATACAAATACACGCCTGCAATAAGTATATAACCAGAAATGAGAAGCAGAACTACGAGAATAAATATATTCTCAAGCGTGAAGACCCAGGGATCAACAGCAGTTACGATCTCAGTATCAGAATATACTATTGCTCCTCCTGCACTTTCATAAGTCGCGCTGATATGAATCGTAATAGTCGATAGTGGTACTCGAAATATAATTATGGCGGTCCCATTCGTAGCCGTATAATTACTTCTATAATAGGTTTCCACAATGTCTCCCTGTTTAATAAGAATAATTGTAAAATTGATTAATACTCCACTAACAAAATGCGTCCCATTCCACAATTGAGCTTTGATTGTTAAGAATTCTCCGCCACTACTATGTGAGGGTACACGAATTGTCAAATTATAAACCACTAACATAACTTCTAAAGTAATTGTTGTACTAGAATTCTGATAATCGACAGCCCACGCTGTAATCTGAATGTTGTAGGTATTCGGTGTATAATTTGTTAAATTTAAGATTGCATAAAATGAACCAATTGAATCACCTGGAACCATTTGATACATTACTCCTTGTAAGGAATACCAAACTATTCCATTTATTCCTCTCTGATTATATGTGTCATTCAGCTGTACTGCTATTTTGACAAATTCCCCTACTTCTGCTTTTATGCTTGACTTTATAGGATATAATTTTGAAGGTAACTTTGTAATATACACTGTAATTGTAATGTTCTCTAATTTGTAATATCTTTTTTGAATGATAATTTGTAATGTATAGTTTTGCCCTGCCATTGGCGCTTGTAATTTGGTGCTATCTGCCCAGACTGTATAATTTCCCCCACTACCTTCTTGCCATGCACAGGTCTGTCCTCCAAATGTTGCTGAAATGATTGCATTTGTTATTCCCACACCATTTGAAACATTTTCATACTTGAAAGTAATTGACCAATTCTCTAAGGCATATATTATTGCGAAAGTACCTGTTAAATTCGCTGCTATTAAAGAACTAATCGATGTATTATAGCCATAAATTTCAAGATTAAGGATTAAAATTGTGAGTTCATAATTCTCTTTATTTGCCTCAATCGAAACAGTATAATTTCCCAGCTGTACCCCTGAAATATCCAATGAGATGTTATAATATCCATTTCCTAACTCTTGTACCAGGTAACTTTTAATGTTTGACCAGTTAGACTGAATTACTCCTCCAGAAATTCCTTGATTGCCTATTATATCCTTAAAATAAAGTGTTATATTAACAATGCCCGATTCGTGATACAAAATCCGTGGAATATCCTCCAAATTAATTAAACTCGTAGTTCTGTTCTTGAATATTATTGTTAAATATGTATCTTGCGGCTGATAGCTTTCTGCATCTATATAGAAATGTAAATTAAATGTATGCGCAGAAAAATTACCAAAAATAATCGTATATACTCCTGTCCCTCCATTATAGCTCAAAGTATAATTTAATCCTTCGAATAACATGCCACGATAAGTTGAATCCGATGAATATTTCCATTCAATAGTCACATTATCCGCTTGAATTGGATAGCCTGTTAAATTAGAATAGGTGAAAGAGAACGCAATAGATGTATTCCAGAACGCTTCTTTGGCAGTATCATTAAATATCAGCTTCGATTCATATTGTGCTACTCTAAGGATGATTAAATAATTTGTATAATTCTGTACTCCACTCCACGCCGTTGCATTAATCAATATAGGATAGTCTCCCGTTGTATCTGGTGCTGTAAGCTGTGTAACCCACGCTGGATGCCCTTCCCATTCTGTTGGGGTCATTGCTTGTGGAGCTTGCCCCATATACTTATAAGTTACACTTGCACCCATTGCATTTTCCAAGTAGAGGGTTTTCCAGTTTGCATCCCAAAATGCCATCTCATAATATAGAATAAGATTGAAGGGGCTCCCCCGTGATCTTTCTATGACGTTTAATATATGTTGGGGATAAGCAATTTCAAGAGAAGTCGTATTATAGATTACTATAGTGATATTCCATAGACCAGCTTCAGTACCATTACACCAAGAAACAATCAACTGATAATTTCCGTTAGTATAAACCGCCTGGGAAATATCCCACGTAAAATTAATCTCTGTTCCTATTCCTTTTCCTTTTAAAGAATCGAGGATTGTTTGTAATGAATTTGTTATATTTAGCTGTGCTGTTTCGAGTTGATCTTGAACAGGATAAAGCAAATGTGCTGTTACATTGACAATATCCAAAGTGTAAATTGGATCTTTGTTTATGGTAATATTAGTGATCCAATTATATCCATCACAGACAAGCAACCATGTATCATCGCTTGCATTCCGAATGATGATTGATTTCTTTGGATTTCCCGTAAGTTCTTCCCAGTCATTATATATTGTAATTCCCTTATATACGGTTGTAGCATTCCATGTGAATGGGATTGTAATATTGATTGTATTGTTAAACGATCCTTGAATAAACATCGTTAGAATTTGGACATTCCATTCTACTGTCTCATTCCCTGGTTCTGCATACACAACAGTGGTCGCTCTTGTAATATTTTGAAGATAAATAGTCCAATTGACTGAATATGAGATATTATACCAATTGGAAGTTACATTAAAATGAATCAATCCTAGCGTATCTGGTTGGTGAAATCCTGTCTGGTTCCATTTTCCAGATTCGGTAACTGGTGTCGTATTGATCATCATATTCATCTCATATGGAGCCATTTCACTTTTCATTGGTGTATATGTCAACCTTAAAGTTAAATCCGCAGGTCTTGTTTCCCAATTTCCTTGGTCCCATTCATAAACCTTAGCTTGATCTCCATTGCTCCCATCATCTTCATAGCGCCAATTAAACGTCACTCCCGTTGCATTAAACCTAATAAAGAAGATGTTTTGATAGGTATTACTTACATTTAAAACGGGTTTCACAGTCAAAGTCCCATTCCAGTAAGCACCTGCATTCTGAGAAACCCATCTAGGTAGAATTGGTGGTGCAATGGGCAATCCTGCCTCATTATGTGCATATATTATTGTATCTGGCTCTATTGCCGCATGCAACACATTATATGTCGCATTATAAATAACTACCCCTGTAACATTTACTCCAGTAAGATACGCCGTCGTATAAACAAAATCTACTGCATCTAAGATACAAGTTTGTGTAATATTAAATGCCATTACCCAGATTTCTTGGTTGACTTGAGCTTGTCCATCGGCGTACTGTTCTTCAATTGAAAAACTATATTTATGTAACGACACATTTGAAATCAATGCTTCAATAAACGTGCTATTCCATTCATCGACGAGGATCGAGAAACCATTTTCATCTCCTACGGTAATCCCCTCTAATATACTTGTTAGATTAACTTGTGTCTCGGATGTGGCTACAAGATGCCGTGCTTCCAACACCTGAATCATTACTGTATCTGGCACACCAAATAAACCCTTAGAATCGTTATACTGAATTGTATAATTATAGATACCCATTACGGACGTGTCTACTGGATAATTCAAAACTGAGTTATTATTCCAAGAAGCCCATGAACTAGGGGTGGAATTAACCAGAATTCTATAATATCCCGCTCCATAATCATCCATTAAAATCCAAGGAATCGTTACTGTGCTTCCTACCGCCGTTACTATGTCTGCTGGATGATTAGAAGTCGGGGGATTATCTACCACCGTGACTATGACGGTATCAGGTGTTCCCCAGTTGTTTATTGTATCATTGTATTCAATGGTGTAATTATATATCCCTGGGACCGTTCTATTAATGGGATATTGAAGATTCGTATTGTTCGTCCAAGTATACCAAACCGAAGGCGTAGAATTGATAAGCACGCGATAATGACTTCCCCCTACATCATCATATAAATACCACTCAATGGTTTCCGTCCCTGATTTCGTGGTTACAATGTCATTGGGATGATTTGAATAAGGCGGATTATCACTCTTTACCGTTACAATCACAGTATCTGGAGCACCCCACTGCCCAATTGAATCATTATATCGAATTGTATAATTGAATACGCCTGGAACCGTTGTGTTAATCGGATAATTAATAGCTGAATTGTTTGTCCATGTATTCCAAACTCCAAATGTACCATTAATGGCTATACTATAATATCCTCCTCCATAATCATCTGTTAATACCCATGAAATATTCGCGGTATCATTTACAATAAGGGTCATATCACTAGGATGATTTGATTGTGGTGGGGCATCAACTCTAACTTTTACTGTCACCGAATCCGTTACCCCATATTGCCCCGCCGAATCGTTAAATTGAATCACATACTCAAAAGTCCCAGCACTGGACGTATTGATTGGGTAATTTATCTGAGTATTATTAATCCATGGTTGCCATGCACTTGGATTAGTTAAATTAATAAATACTCTATAAAATCCTGCTCCATAATCATCTGTTAGAATCCATGGAATTGTCGCCGAGCTTCCTACCGCGGTTACTATATCTGCAGGATGGTTAGATGTGGGCGGACTATCCAGCACCGTCACAAAGACGGTATCGGGTGGTCCCCAATTATTCGCGGTATCATTATATTCAATAGTATAATTATAAAGCCCTGGAGAACTTCTATCTATGGGATACTGAAGATTTGTATTATTTGTCCATAAATACCAATTAGAAGGTATAGAATTGGTCAATACACGATAATACCCTCCCATTCCATCATCATAAAGATACCAATCAATGGTCTCTGTCCCTGATTTAACAGTTGATACATCATTAGGATGATTTGAGTAGGGGGCTTTATCAATAGAATAGGTAACATTATAAGTTGCCGTATCAACGAACGCCGTTGAAGCCTCTACAAGCAAAATATATGTTGCATTACTTGACGACGTAAATGACATAAATATCTGTCCATTATTTCCTGAAGAATTTGCTAAAATAACATTAGTAAGTTCTTGATTAGCGACTAATCGCATACTTAAATTACCAGTACCTGAAATTCGATCAAGCCTGAAAAGATATGATGTATTTTCCGTGAGTGTAACATAATATGCATCTATGTTATCTGTAGGAGTTATATCCCCCGATATATATTCTGAAGAATTTAAAGTTTGAATAGGTTCGTAAATTATTTCAACCATATATTCATAGTCATCTAATGTCCACCCGCTTCCATTATTGTAATAACTGTGTCCATGTTTAGGTGTATCACCACAAATAAGTATACATTTTGATGCAGGTTGTGTTCCAATGAATTCTACAGTTGGATCGTCATCCAGTAAATAGGTTGGTCCTTTACAATAGAATGCTCTCCAAGTATCAACACTCACATGTGGAATGTCTGTATCTGAAAACTCTACTGAATTGGCATCGCCTATAAAGGAAATATTTACATTATGAGGACCTGTGTCTCCAGCATTATTATACGAATAATTTACTCCTCTAATAAGACAGATCCCTTCTGCTATGCTATAATTTATTCTTAAGTTCTGCATATATCCAAGAGTATTATCACAAACCTGTTTTCTAGTTTCTTGACTTGTATCGTCAAAATAGCCTAACGTATTAGGGGTCGTTGCAAATGATACACTTATGAAACTCGTAATGAGAATAAAATATAAGAGTAATGCACTATTCAACCTTTTTCTTCTTAAAAGTTTAGGAAATTTCATATTCATACCATCTTATATCGATTTATGTTATATACTTAAAAAATTATGGATTGAAATAAGAACTACAAAAGCAATAATCCCAATTATAACATTAGCAATAGCTAAAAATGCCTGAATGCAATAGTTATACATAGGATCTATTTGAAAGAGCGGAAAATACTTGGAAACTCGAATTTTATGCTTCAATTTTGATTTCCAGCCCATTAAGAACCAGCTCAATAGGAAAACGATGGCGTTATTTTTAAAGTTTATATTATACCACAGTAACGGCACTATATAACTTTTTTCA
>SUPS01000081.1 GCA_005191415.1 Candidatus Helarchaeota ASGARD archaeon Hel_GB_A | reverse complement strand
GAAATAATTGGGATGAAAATTGATAATTATATTCCATGAAAAATTCTATGAAAATTATACCCATGACCCCGCTGCATCGGCTGGGCGGTTAGAACCAATTATTAAAGAGTTGAAAGCATATAATTATGAATTTGTTACACCAGAGCCTGCTACTGAAGCGGACATCTTACGGGCTCATACAGCCAGACATCTTGAAAATGTAAAGCGTGAACCAATAGTTTACGAAATGGCACTTTTGGCAGCAGGAGGGGCAATTAAAGCGGCTCATCTCGCATACGAAGGTACCCCTACATTTGCAGTGATTCGCCCCCCAGGACATCATGCCTCTAGTGACAGCTGCTGGGGCTTTTGTTATTTTAATAATATATCCGTTTCATTACTTAATTTACGCGAATACAAAGGAATAAAAAGCGCTTTTATTTTAGATTTTGATCTTCATACGGGTGATGGGAATATCAATATCCTTCGAGAAAAACAACACGTCATCCAAACTGAAATTCTCAATCCGCATAGTAATACTGAGCAAGAATATCTCGAAGAAATCGCAGAAACTTTCCAACGCGTTGGTCCTTTCGATATCATTACGGCATCGGCTGGATTTGATGAGTATGAGAAGGATTGGGGTGGGAAGCTTTCGACCAACGCATACACTCAAATTGGGAAGCTGATGAAAGATTTTTCAGAGGAGAAATGTCATGGACGACGTTACGCTCTGCTTGAAGGTGGATATTACCATCCTGATCTTGGAAAGAATGTATATGCCTTCTGTCAAGGTTTTGAATGATTATCGAATAATTTTATGCGGCTACTAAACTTAAATATGGCGAGCTCTCTAAAAACATTCAAAATTTTTTCCGAATGGCGATAATCTCTCTAATATCTTATGATAAAATTGAAGTTTTCTATAATTAAAGGTTAGTTTTTTCTATCAAATTCAAGTAGATTAACTTTTATAATCAAAGGCTGGTTTTATTATCAATTAAAAAGAATTAGACGAAGCAAGAAAGTGAATCAAAATGAAGAAAAAGTGGTATAAAGGAAAAGTTTTCGTCATAACAGGTGCGAGTGGTGAAATTGGAAGTGAGGTATGCCGTTATTTCGCTCCTCTTGGAATGCGGATGTACCTTTTAGATCTTCCTAATCCAGCTCTAGATGAGTTAGTTGAAGAGCTGAAAGAAATTGGCGCAGAACATGCCGAATGGATGGCAATGGACGTCACCAACTCAGAACAGGTTGAATCGGTCATGAAAACCATCGGAGAAAAGGAACAATACATTGACATCCTTCATAATAACGCAGGAATCGGGACTGAATGCTCCATAACAAATGGAGGGACCTTTGAAGAATATCGAAAGATTATGGCAGTGAATATAGACGGTATCTGGCGGGTACTTCAAGCTGCCCTCCCTTTTATCGGACGTCCCAAACCCTCCAAAAAATATCCTGAAAGACGAGAAGGACAACTCATTTTCACTTCAAGTTCCGCTGGTAAAGTAGGTATTCCACATATGGCTGCTTATTGTGCAAGTAAGCATGCTATAATTGGATTGGCAGATTCATTACGCTTAGAATATCAAATGAAAAATCATAAAATCCATGTTATTACCATCTGTCCTGCCCCTGTAAAAACTAAATTTTGGGAATCTACGCCCAAATGGCGAGAATGGCTCAAAAAATATGAAAGTAAGGGATTTCCATATGTTTTATTAGAACCAAAAGATGTTGCAAAAGCCATCTATAAGGCATCACGAGGTAACAAAAAAGAAATTTTTGTACCACGTTGGTACCGCATCATAACTTTAAGCCGTCGAATCGCTGGGTCCCTACTGATTAAAATTGAGAAAAGTAAACTGGAATCCTTTCAAAATAATTGAATCTTTCTTTTTAACTTTCTATTCCTTTATTCTTTCTCTATATTTTTTCTGATAATTTCTTTGAATCAATAAAAAAAGAGAAATATAGGCTTAGAGCTCAATTTTTATTTTCCCGGATGCCACTGCATCATAGAATTTCGTCCAAATCTCACGTTCTCGACGTGTGAAATACCATGATGCTAGAACGATCACGGCATAAATAATCGTCACGCCAATTCCAATCATACGTGAAATATATTGAGATTCTGCCCCAAAATAGGTGGTGGCACTATCATCGAAAATTAGTAACATCCAATATTCATCTACAATAAATCCTAATCCTGCTCCAAAGAAAGCGTGTCCTATTCTCCTAGGCCATGGTCCTTCAATAAATGTAATAATGATTCCTACAGCTAGTGCAATGATTCCATAGTGAAAATGGTGAAAGTGAATTTCATAGCCCAATAGCCAAAAATGAATACTAGTTCCTGGCGCACTACTCGTAAAAATTTTGGATCCCCATAAAGCAATGCTGAAACGTATCAAGCCAATGAGAGGCGCTTCCCGTCTGCTAACTAATTTCGTCTCAACACTTTCTTTGAGTTCTCTAATGACATCTTTTTTCGTTATGGGTTTTTCTTTGTCTTTATCGGAAGTCAATCTTTTCAAATCCTAATCCTTTTTCTATTTTATTCTTTGTGTTTCAGAAATTACAAAATATAAATTTATGTCTTTCTGAAAAAATTGCCTAAAAAAGATAAAATTAAAATTATTTTTCCTTCTCTTTTAACTTTTTTAATTCTTTATCCCGTAATTGCCGTCGGAAAACTTTGCCAACTGCAGTTTTCGGAATTGTTTCTACAAATTCTACGATACGTGGCCATTTATAGCCTGCCATTTCCTCTTTTGCCCAATCAATAATTTCTTGCTCTGTTATTTTTCCTTTATATTCAGGGCGCAATTTAATAAATGCTTTTATATTTTCACCAATATCGTCACGTGGCACTCCGATAACGGCACATTCCAAAACAGCGGGATGCTCATAAAGGGTTTTCTCTACCTCGAATGGAAGAATTCGATATCCCTTATATTTAATCATTTCTTTTGAACGTCCTACGATATAAAAATATCCATTTTCATCCATTTTAGCGATATCTCCCGTTCTAAGCCACCCATCTTCCAATAGTACTCGAGCTGTTGCTTCTGGATTTTTCCAATACCCTTTCATAACCTGAGGCCCTCGGATTAGTAACTCGCCGGCTTCCCCGATTTCCAATTCTTTGGTAGGATCAGTAGGATCAACAATTTTCGCATCTGTATCTGGAATGGGAATGCCTATCGACTCTTCTACCGTTTTTAACCAATCAAGTGGTTGAAGATGCGTGGCAGGGGAACACTCGGTAAGACCATAACCTTGCACGACTTTTACACCTGCTTCCTCCCACTTTTTAGCGATACTTGGGGCTAAAGCTGCTGCTGCACTAGTTACCAACTCAAGTGAAGTTAGGTCATACTTTTTGAAATCTGGATGATTCGCAATAAAAACAAACATTGTGGGAATTCCAGAAAAAACTTGTACCTTATATTTATCGATTATTTTCAAAATATTCTCTGGATTGAAGGTAACTACAATATTCATATAACCTCCAAGTGTGGTATTCAAAGCCATTAATGTTCCATATATATGGCAAAGTGGTAAGACGGCTAAATTTGACCATTTCCCCCGAATAGAGAGCGCCTTATCAATATGATATAATCTCATACTTGTCTGAGCCACATTTGCCAGCATATTAAAATGAGTCACCATTACCCCTTTTGGAAGCCCAGTAGTTCCTCCAGTATACATTAAGAATGCAATATCTTCCTTAATATTCATCTTTGCCTTTGGGGGATTGGGCTCTGCCGAATCTACCAATTGTTGAAAGTCATATGTCTCCTCTGATTCTTTATCTCGTTCAATAACAATGATATGCTCGATTGGATGTTGTTTGATTACTCGTTTAACGACACCTAATTGTCTTTGATGCACTACAATCGCTTTTACAATCCCAGCATTGCTAATGATATGCGCAACTTCTTTCTTCTTTAAAAGGGGATTAATCGGAATGAGAATCGCCCCTATCCTCATTACAGCAAACAATGTAAAATAATACTCGGGGCAATTTCCTGTAAAAATTGCCACCCCATCTCCTTTTCGCACGCCCAATTGATGTAATGCTGTCGCTAATTTATCTGTAATATACTTTTCTTCCCGATATGTATACTTCACATCACGGTCATAGTCGTAAATTGCGCATACATTTGGAAATTCTTCAACGGCATGAGCTAAAATACAATATAAATTAGGAATATGATCTTGATATTTTAAGGCCTTTGGAATCCATGAAGGTACATTCTTCTGCCATAATCGATTCCGCTCCATATATGGGCTTACATCCTCATAAATATTGATATCGATTTCCATATAACACTCATCTTCAGGATTAGTCATCTCTTACACCAAACTCTTTTTATTCTTCACGATTTTTCAAAATATGCTTAACTCAATTTCTACTTAATCTAATATTTAATTTTACTTAACGTCAAATCTTTATAAGACTTTCAATCTAGCGAATTATCCTTTAGTAAGCACCATAATTTGTCCTAAAATCTCCTTAAAAAAAACTGAAAAAATCCTAAGTCCACAAGAAGATTCTTCTTTCAGGAAGAAATATTTAAATTTTTCAGTTTTGAGTATTCCTCGTCCTATTATTCACCAATATTAGGAACAATGGTTATTAAAGCATCTAGAAAAAACACTTAAGAAGGGAACTGAAAATGAGTTTGACAATTTCAAGTGAGTTCCGAAAGGAAATTTCTAAAATTGGAGAAGGAGTAAGTGTGAATTATTGCTATCAATGTGGCACATGCTCAGGAGGCTGTCCTGCCCTACGTTATACAAAAATTTATAATCCAAGGCGAATTATGGAAGAAGTGCTTCTAGGTTTTAAAGAACAAATTCTTAATTCTCAAGTTTTATGGCTTTGCACAATGTGCCATGCTTGCTTGGAGGCATGCCCCCAAGGGGTAAAGGTAAGTGAAATTCTTGTCCTCCTCCGTAATTTAGCAACAGAAATAGGGTCCTTCCCTGAACATTTAAAGAGTGAAGTAGCCGCTTTGCTCGACTATGGGTTAATAAATCCCGGTAGTGGTGCTATCCAACGACGGCGCCAACAGCTCAACCTCCCAGAAGTCCCCCGCCCTATTGTAGAGCATATTAAAAAAGTGGCGGAAGCAACGGGCTTTATTTCTTTGACTGGTTATACTTCAAAGGAGGAATAACACATGGTTGAATATGCTTTATTTCTTGGTTGTAATATTCCTAATCGACTTCCACATTTAGAGCTTGCCGCTCGAAAAGTTTTACCCCACTTTGATGTGAAATTAGTAGATATTCCAGAATTTGGTTGCTGTCCAGAACCCATAGGTATCCAAGAACTTAATCGCGATGCATGGATGGCTATGGCTGCCATTAATATCGCTTTAGCCGAGGAGAAAGAGCTAGATATTATTGCCCTCTGTAATGGCTGTTTTGAAACTCTCCGAACCGTGAACACCGAACTAAAACATAATGGACATCTAGAAAAAATTAATACTATCCTCTCAAAAATCGGTAAAGAAGTGAAAGGGACCCAGCAGGTGAAACATATCCTTGAAGTGCTTTATAATGATATTGGGGTTGAAAAAATTAAATCGAATGTGCAAAAAGAGCTAAAAGGTCTCAAAATTGCAGTGCATTATGGTTGCCATGTTCTACGCCCAAGCGCAATCCTTAAAACAGATGATCCCTTTCAACCCACTTCTCTCGATACCCTTGTTAATGCGCTTGGTGCTGAAAGTATTCCCTATTTACGAAAAATGCTTTATTCCCTATTTACGAAAAATTCTATTTACGAAAAATGCTTTATTCCCTATTTACGAAAAATGCTTTAATCCTTCAAAGAAAGTCTTTTTTACTTAATAGATATGGGATGATAATACCATAGAATCTTGACTGATATAGGAATAAAGGTGATGAATAAGGAATAAATTTCCCATATTTTCGGATTTTTTATTTAAATAGTATATCCGGAATTCGGTCTTAATCTTTATAAATAAAATCCGAACTTCATCATTTAATTCCTAAATAAATTTCCTAATAACGGATTTTCTAATTCAGAATTAAAAATTCAATTTAAGATTGTACAATCTCAGATAAAATTAGAAAAGTTCTGACTTAAAATTTCTGGACTTATGATATAATTTTAAAATTTCTTTGCTCTTTTCTATCAGCAAAAAAATTTTAGATTATCCTAATAATTTCCGAAAGTTCCTAAAAGGGTCCCAACAAATTATAATTTGTATGATTCCAGTATCGCAACATGGTAATAAATGACGGTTTCCCACTATAACGACCATGGATTTCCGATTTCCAGTAGGAAAGAATTTAAAAGTGAAGTTTTCTTCGTTTTTCATAGGTGAAAAAGAATGAATTCGGAAATTTACGATATAATTGTCATAGGTGGCGGACCTGGAGGTTACCATGCCGCCATACGTGCCGCCCAATATGATGCCAAAGTTGCTTTGATTGAGAAAGATAAAGTTGGCGGAACATGCTTAAATCGGGGATGTATTCCCACAAAAGCATTGTATAGTTCCGCAAAACTTTTAGAAGATATTGAAGAGAAAGCAAAAGAGTTTGGTATTATTGTTCCCAATGAAGTGAAACCTGATTTTGCTCAAGCTGTAGAACGGAAAAATAAGGTTGTACAAGAACTTGTACAAGGTGTTGAACAACTCCTAAAAAGCCGGAAAGTAGATATCTACCACGGAATTGGCTCTCTTATCGGTGGAAATAAAGATGAAGGCTTTGAAGTAAAGGTCGAAGGCACCGAAACAACTAAGATCAAGGGTAAAAGGGTCATCATCGCAACTGGGTCGGAGCCAGCTCTGATTCCTGCATTTAACATCGATCATGAACGGATCTTGACGAGTGATGATATTTTGTCCCCTGATTTTAAAACTGTTCCAAAAACTCTTCTAATTATAGGTGGCGGAGTTATTGGATGTGAATTTGCAAATATTTTTAGACGAATGGGGTCAAAAGTTATCATTCTGGAGTATCTCGATACCATTTTAGCAACAGAGGAAAAATTAGTCGTAAGAGAATTAAAGAAAAAGTTTGCGGAATTAGGTATTGAAATTTATGAAGGCCAAAATGTCTTAAAAGTCGAAAATACAGGCACTGGTGTGAAAGCAACGACATGTTCTGCAAAAATTCCACGCGATGAAATTGATTCTGCACCGAAAAGCTATTTTGAAGCTGACTTATGTCTTGTGTCTATCGGACGGGCGAAACAGTCAAAAAATCTAGGCGTTGAAAATTTCAACATTCAGACAAACCGCGGACAAATAATCGTTGATCCGAAAACATTAGAGACTGATGAACCAGGGATTTATGCAATCGGGGATGTAACAGGCGGATTAATGCTTGCACACGTAGCTAGCTATGAAGGAGACGTAGCCGTTTCTAATGCATTAGCTAGCTTAGGTGGATTCGATATTGAACCTATGGAAGCACAATACGATGTCGTTCCTGCAACGATCTTCACAAGTCCTGAAATAGGATCCGTTGGGTTGAGAGAGAAAGCGGCGCGTGAGAAAGGTCATAAAGTGGTTGTCGGAAGATTTGCATACGCTGCCTTAGGAAAAGCAAAATGTGCAGGTGAAGAGAGAGGGTTTATGATGGTCATAGCAGACCAAGAAACTGACCGAATACTAGGTGCGTCATGTATTGGTGCAGAAGCTCCAGAGCTCATTGCAGAAATTTCACTTGCCATGAGGAATGGATTGACTTGCCATGATGTCATACAAACTATCCATAGTCATCCCACTATCTCAGAGATGGTCTTGGAAACTGTCGAGGATGTTCATGGGTTAGCCATCCATAAGGCAGGGCGTCGACGAAGAAAACCAACCGTTGTAAGTCACAAACACGAATAACTCTCATAAATCCTTTTTTATTTGAGAATGGATGAAAAATGCAAAAACTACAAAAATGAAGTTAAAAATTGGGAATTAGGAAATCGCTCTTATAAAGAATTATGAAAAAAATGAAATTTAATGACGGGTATAGGAAGTGAAAAAAATGACCCAAAAGGTAAAATCTGAAGTAGAATCTAGCAGCGAAACAATAGATTTACCGTTAAAAATTGATGAAAAAAATAAGTTAATTTTGGAAGTATTGAAGCGCGATGGGCGCGCAAGTTTCGCAGATATAGCCAAGAAGCTAGATATGAATGAGAGTACCGTCCGAAAACGAGTTAATAAAATGATAGATGATGGTATAATTGACCATTTTACTGTTGTTTTAAATCCAAATGTGAGTGGAAAAACTATTATCTCTTTTCTAACTGTTATTCCTGCATCTCATTATAAGATAAATGAATTGTCAAATGAAGTAATTCAAATTCCCGAAGTAATTGAAGCCTTTTATATGTCTGGAAAATGCGGACTTTTACTTAAAGTCCATGTTAGTAGTCTTACTGAATTAGATCTTCTCCTTGAAAAAATGCGGGAAATTCATGGAATTGGCGAAATCGAAAGCTGCATCGTAATTCGGCAACTCAAATCCTACACATGCTAACCTTAAAACTTAATTTAACCTGATTTTTTTCATCTCAATATTTATTTTCTAAATCTTCCTAAAATATACTGAAAAATCACTATTTTTTTTATTTATTTCAAGATATCATACGTCTTTTCAAAGACTATTAATGACTTTGATTTTTTTACTATTATTTTTTTACTAAAAAATTCAAGTGCTATTATTAGGAAAATTCTACATAGATTCCATCCCATTTCAGACTTTTTTACGATAAATATTTAAAGTATTAGGAAGAAAAGAATCCTTAGTTAAAGAAATTATTTAGTAAAATCAAAAACATTACTGATATAGGAAAGTGCCTAAGAAGTAAGGTCATTATTGGGGAATTAAAATGTGTAATTCGTGTTATTGTGAAAATTGGGAAAAATGTTCCGCGCGAGGACATGCTCCCATTGGGTTTTGTTGTTCCCATTGTGATAACTATAGTCCCTTAAATATACCTTGCGGCAATAAATATCAAACAACGAAAACAAAAGAATATTTAGTCTTAAAAAAATTGATCTTAAGCAATGAAATTTTATAAATATTTGACTACTTTTATTTTTTTACTTTAAACTACGCTAATTATATACATCCTAAAATAGTATACAAAGTCCCATACCAGTCACGAAACTACTAGTTTAATCCTTTCTACGGAATCTATAAAATTATAAAAATTAAAAAGGAAAAAATTCCTATTCTTATTCAGATTCCGTTATTTCATAAGGGAAGATCTTCCTAATAGAGGATTTATTAAAATGTGCAACGCTTGTTATTGTATTAATATTGATAAATGCTCAATACGAGGATACCAACCTATTGGCTGGTGTTGTGAATATTGCGAACACTACAATCCCGTAATCATGTGTAAATCACGATTTAGAAAAATATCTGTGGTGGAGGAGAGAATTGGTATTTGTATAGGATGTGCAAAAGAAAATGTTCCATTAGTCTGGGTGTATATTAAAAAAGAATCAACAACAAATGTAGGTTTTTGCCAAGTTTGTCTAAGACGATATGATAAAAAAAAGTTATTGAATATTTTTATAGAAAAATATGAGATGTCTATTAATATTCCTTAGGTAAAGATCGAAGTTGGGCTTGGGTAAAGACAGGACCATCTATACATACATATTTTTCACCGACGCAACAATGACCACACTTTCCAATGCCACATTTCATTCGATTTTCAAGGGAAAGGAGAATCCTCTCATCTGCAAAGCCTAACTCAGTAAGAACGGGAATCGTGAATTTTATCATAATTGGAGGTCCGCAGACGATGGCGAAGGCATCAGTAGAATCTGGAGCTACTTCTTTTGTGATAGCAGGCACAAAACCTACCTTTTTAGTCCATCCATCGACAGGTCTGTCGATTGTTAAGTGAAGTTCGAGATCATCTAACTTTTCCCATTCAGCTAGATCTTGCTTATAGCAAAGTTCATTGGGGTTTCGTGCGCCATAGATAACAATAAGTTTCTTAAATAATTCGCGTTTAGCTAAGATATATTTAGTTAAGGAGCGGAGTGTTGAAAAGGCAAACCCACCTCCAATGATGACAACATTATGTCCAATTAGGTCCTCAATAGGCCATCCATTTCCGAAAGGACCTCGTATGCCGATTGCAGTCCCTTCTTTACTATTGTGTAAAGCTGTAGTTACTACACCCACTCGTTTAACAGTAAAAAGGAGATAGCCTTCTTCTGTAGGGGAGGAGGCAATCCCTATAGGGCATTCTCCTGCCCCAAAATAAGATAATTCGGCAAATTGTCCAGGAATGTAATCAAATTCTTTAAAATCATCAGGGTTGTTGAATACCAATTTGAATGTTTTAAGATCGTTTACTGGTTTATTTTCAGAAACAATTTCCTGGATAGTGGTTAGTTTGGGAATATACGGGTTTGAAACTTTCTTTAAATTAGACATTTGGGTCAATTTTTTTCCTCCTTAAGTTTCTTGAAGTGCTTTAAACACTTCACGAATATCCTGATTTACAGGACATACAATTATGCAACGTCCACATCCTACACAACCAATTTCATCTAATGTCTTAGGATAATAACTAAATTTATGCATAACGCGTTGGCGTAAGCGTTGCCGCTTTGTGGGGCGGGGGTTATGGCCTGAACCATGCAAAGTAAAAAGTGGAAATTGACAGGTATCCCACAGCCGTATGCGTTTTCCACTTGAAGAAGTCTCTTCATCCACGACATCAAAACAGGTACAAGTCGGACATAAGAAAGTGCAGGAGGCACATCCAATACATTTTTGAGAAAATTGGTCCCAAAATACCTCTTCATCAAAGAGTTGTTCTAATTTAGTGTTAATATTTTCGATGGGGATCTCGGGTGTCATGGATGCAAGAACTTTTTTTAGTAATTCTGTCATATTAAACCGATCTTTTTCAGATGCGGGAGTTAATCCAGGTAATTGGTCTAGTAGTTCATCACCTTTGAGATTTAAACTTTTAACAAAATATTTATCGCCAAGATCAACGAAAAGAATGTCTAATCCTTCTTCGCCAAAAGGACTCCCATTAATAGATGTGCAAAAACAAGTACTTCGGGGATTGACGCAGGCAAGTCCGATTAGAAGCGTATTCTCCCGCCGCGTTTGGTAGTATGGGTCTTTAAATTTCCCATATGAGAAAAACTTATCAAGTAGAGTGAAGCTTTTCGCATCACAAGGGCGTATACCAAAAATTACTCGTGATTCGGAAGGATTAATGGCTTCTTGAATGTCGATTCCTTGAGGGCTCTTGGTAAAAGTGAATAATACCTCCGTTCGAGGATAGAATATTTCTTTCGGAGGTATTTTAGAATTTAAATAGTTAAGTGCTATTTCGTCTGGTGTTTCGATTTCCCCGAAAACATAAAATCCATTCTTTTTTATTGGAGCAAACACCTTATATGATTCTAATAGGGTTTTAAGGATTTGTGGGAGCTGTTCTTTCGGTAAAATTTTTTCTTTCAATTCTAATCCCTCACTCTGGTTCTGTAATAAATTCTTGGGGGTCTTCCATAGTATGTGTGCCCATAGGGGGTGGCACATTTGGATCTAGCCCCGCCTCAAATCCGTATCGATCTTTCACAATATTTTGTAATTTCCTTGTGATAAGTCGTAAATCGATGTTCATAGGACATGCGCGAGTACAAGCGCCACATTCTACACATCGTCCTGCTACATGAAATGCACGAATCATATGGTAGAACATGATATCTGAAATATTGGTGGTTTTACCAACCCATTGGGGTTGTGTTTGATCTACGAAACATTCTTTACAATAGCAGAGTGGACACGCATTTCTACAAGCATAACATCTTATACAGTCACTAAGTAATGTGGTAAAATAAGTCCATCGTTCATCCGGTGATTTTGCCTCTAATTCAGCGAGTTTTTCATCCAGATCATCATTGAATGATAGCTCTATCGGTTGTCCTCCTATTAAAACATCACAAACTGGTGGATTGTTGTATCGACAAGACTTACACGATGCCTGAATGTAATCATCTTTCTGAAGAGTTTGTTCGAAATCTTTACCCTTAAGATGAATTTGATCTTCGGTTATTTCGGCTACAAGAATTTCTTTTGGTTCAAGTTCTGACTCGATTCTTTTACGATCAATCATTCCTGGACAGGGCATACCAATTATTGTTACCATTTTACGCTCGATCTGGCCTTCTGCCATACAAACAACCAATGCGCGGGCATCGCATCCTTTAACAATTATACCAACCTTTTTATCCTTATATTCTGGTTGGAGCAAAAAGTTTGTTAAGTCATGGTCGCAGCATACATTCCAAACTAGTTGCGAAATATCCTCTGGTTTGGTTACAAAACAAGGCGTGGTGCGAAGGGGAATTGTTCCTTGCTTATACCCTATTATGAGATCGACTTTTTGTTCTTGAAGGAAATGTTTCGCAGTATCTTGCATTATTTTTTCTAATTTTTCCATATACATCTCACTCTTTTACCATTTTTCTAATAGGACCTAATTTCTTGACTTTTTCCACGACTTCCTTAACGACTTTCGAAAATTTTTCGCCTTCAGCTGCAGACACCCATGAAAAATTCAAGCGCCCTGGAGAAATCCCCATAAACTCTACAATATCTTTTAAAATAGCAAATCGCCTACGCGCTACAAGATTTCCACTTAAATAATGGCAATCTCCAGGATGGCACCCTGATACTAATACCCCGTCCCAACCGGCTTGTAATGCTTTTATTAGGTAGAATGGATTTACTCTGCCTGAACAGGGAACGCGAACTACTCTAATATTAGGTGGATATTGAAGCCGACTGATTCCTGCTAAATCTGCGCCAGCATAACTACACCAATTACAAAGGAATGCGAGAATTTTCGGTTCCCATGATTTTTCTTCTTTAATTTGTGATTTTTCTTCAGCAACCGTCATTATTTTCACCCTCGTGAATTTATAACCAATGATATTTGCTCATTGGTGAATCCTAACAAATCAACCGCGGAACAGCGACAGTTTGCCGAACAAGTTCCACAGCCTTTACAAAGTGCACTATTCACCACAGCAATCTTGCCTAATCGCTCATCTTCTTGAACAGATATAGCATTATACGGGCATATGAGTTCGCACAAACCACATCCTGTGCAGCGGAGAGGTCGCACTACTGCTGTAATGCCCTCTGCTTCAATTTTTTCTTTAGTAAGATAAGTTGTAGCCCGAGATACTGCAGCGAGAGCTTGTGCTACGCTATTTTCAATGCCTTTTGGAGCATGGGCTAAACCACAGAGAAACACGCCCTCGGTTGCAAAATCTACGGGACGTAATTTCATATGTGCTTCTAAAAAGAACCCATCCTCATTTAAGGGCACTTTTAACATCGGGGCGAGTGTCTCATTATCCAATGGTGCTACAATTCCTGCAGTTAAAACAAATAAGTCCGTCGGTATAGTTAGCCGTCCGCTATCCGGTGAATCGACTACCACTGTAAGTTGTCCTGTCGCATCATCTTTCATAAGTTCAGGTGGTTTGTCTTCTTCAAAAAGCACAAAAGTAATTCCTTTTTCACGGGCTATTCGGTAATATTTCTCTCGTAACCCAAAAGTTCGGATATCACGAAATAGGATCGTTACGTCCGTTTCAGGACTGAGATCTTTAATTTTTATAGCATTTTTTATGGCTTCAACACATCCTATACGACAGCAATAAGGGTGTTCCTTATTACGAGAGCCCACACACTGAAGCATGACGACCGACTTAACATTTTCCAAATTTGGTGCCGAAAAGAGGCGTTGTTCTAATTCATTTTGGGTCAAAACCCGTGAATCTTCTCCATAGTAATATTCTTTTGGTGTATATTGCTTGGCACCCGTTGCAACTACAACTACCCCATGTTCCAACTCTGCCAAATCGCGATTTTCCCCATACTCGATCGTCGTAATGAAATTTCCGATGTAACCGTTAATTGACTGAATTTTGACGGATTTATAAACATGGATTTTCTCATTTTTCTCTACTTTATTTTTTAATTCTTGAATGAAAGCTTGGACATTATGTCCTTCGACAGTAATATGGATATTCTTTGCAAATCCTCCAAGTTCTTTCTCTCTTTCAAGCAGGTATGTTTCATACCCTTGATCTGCAAACCCCAATGCGGCAGTCATTCCTGCTACGCCACCGCCAATAACGAGCGCCCGATGCGTCATATTTAATTGAATTCGCTCAAGCGGTTCTATTTTATTTGCTTTAGCGACTGCCATCCGGACTAAGTCTTTCGCTTTCTCAGTAGCTGCTTCTGGTTCGTGCATATGAACCCATGAACATTGGTCTCGAATATTTGTCATTTCAAAGAGATATCGGTTTAACCCCGCCTCTCGAATTGTTCCTTGAAAGAGTGGTTCATGCGTTCTTGGAGAACAAGATGCTACAATAACTCTATTTAGATTATATTCTTTGATTTGTTCTTTGATTATATTTTGTGTATCAGCTGAGCAAGTATAAAGATTTCGTCCTGCATAAACTACATTCGGTAACGTCGCGGCATATTCTACAACTTGAGGGACATCAACTACTCCGCCAATATTAATACCACAGTGGCACACAAATACGCCGATTCGCGGTGGTTCGCCTCGTACATCAATTTCTTCTGGCAACTCTTTTTTAGTTACTAGGGTGTTTCTTGCATCTGCAAGTAAAATATTAACCCGTCCTGCCGCGGCACTTGCCTCGGTTACCGTTTCTGGAATATCTTTCGGGGCAGAAAATGCTCCGCAAACATATATCCCAGGTCGACTGGTATCGACAGGTGCAAATGGATCAGTTTTTGCGAAACCATATTCGTCAAGTTCGATTTGAAGAACTTTCGCCAGTTCTTCAGATAGTTTTGGAGGATTCAGACCAACGGCAAGCACAACCATATTGAATTCTTCTTCAACAAGCTTACCATCTTTTCCTTCATAGTATAATAGAAGATTTTTAGTATCAGGATCTTCTTCAATGAATGCAACTCTCCGACGTACGTACCGGACTCCATATTCTTCTTTAGCCCGTTCAATATACTTATCAAAATCCTTCCCATAAGACCGTACATCCATGGAAAAAATCGTCGGATTAACTTGATGTTGATGTTCCTTTGCAATCACAGCTTCTTTACAAGTATACATGCAACAGACTGATGAACAGTATTCTTTCCCATGTGTAAGGTCACGGGATCCGATACATTGAAGAAATGCTAATTTCTCAGGAATATCCCCATCCGAGGGGCGTAATACTAGTCCTCCATAAGGCCCACTCGCGCTTAAAATCCGTTCAAATTCAATACTTGTGACCACGTTTTGGAATTTCCCATACCCATAGACTTTTAATGGGGATGGATCAAATTCATCAAATCCAATCGCAACTATTATCGCACCAACATTCAACTTGATTTCTTCATCAGTTTGAGAGTATTCTAC
>SUPS01000326.1 GCA_005191415.1 Candidatus Helarchaeota ASGARD archaeon Hel_GB_A | reverse complement strand
CGTGAATGTATATAATTTTTATTAGATAGGTCTTAAATGTATTTAATTTTTTAATCTATTTTTGCGTTAATTCAACTAATAGCAACAATTTTCTTAAATTGGTTAAGTTAAATTCAATTTTAAAATTTTAGCTTCATAACTCATAATGAAATCTTAGAACTTCTCCTAATTTTGCTGAAATTTTGAATTAATGAATAATTTTTTCGTTTTCAATGTCTGCGCCTTTTTTTTGAATACTTTCAATAGAGACTAAATTTAATATCATATTTTGAAAAATAATTGAAGCTAGAAATTTCGAGAAGTGATGTATAACAACTAGGTGTAGGCGCGCGCGAAAAATCATTTAATTTCTTCTTCATAGATCATAGAAATGGCGCTCAAGTTAACCGATCAAATGACCATAAGATTGTTGATAGTTGGGAAAATAAATTTTCAAAAATCGATCACTCTTTAATTTTCTACGAGTAGACAGCCTTATTGGATGATTTAACGACAAAATAACCAAAACTTTAAATAGGGAATAATGCGATTTACATATTGATATTTTAGGGATAAACGAGGATCACCCCTCGAATATCCTTAAAATCGAAAAAAAGTTTTATGAAAAAATAGATAAGATTGAAGGGAGAAAATATGGCAAAGAAACGTTATTTTGCCTGGAGTCCCCTCCGGGCTTTAATGGCTAGTGTAGGCGCAAAAATAGTAGCGCGAGATGCTGTTGGTTATCTTATTGATTGGTTACAAGAAAAAGCAATTGATTTAACTCAGCGAGCCCTCGTTCTTGCACGCCATGCTAAACGCAAGAAAGTTACTAAGAGCGATATCAACCTCGCAATTAAAGGCTACTAAATAACTAAAGCCTACCTAAATAACTCCTTCTTTTTTTTTATTTCAATTGGCTTTTTTCTTTGATAAAAAATAAAAGAATTTTAATATTAATTTCGGAAGTTAAGTTTTTATTTTTAATATCTTCTTACGCAACTTGGGTGTTGGCGGGTTTAGTGCTAATAGTGCTTGTGCGGTTTCAAAAGCGAGGTTATAATCAAAGACTTTCTTGCCTTTCGTTTTTGCCGCCTGTTTTAGAATGCTATTTTCAATAATGTATTTAAGACGCCCTACTGTTAAAGCCCCACTCCCGAAGATCCCAGGATAAATTTCTTTATCATCATCTGTGGGTTCAAGACCTTCGATTCCCATTGGGGGAACGGCATTAGTATCTATTACAATTTTATTGGGGGGAAGTTGAGACATTAGATCCCCTGAGAGAATTTGAATTCCTGCTGCGGCAACAGACCAGATAATATCAGCATCTTTGATTATTTCAAGTTTGCATTCATCGGTGGGAGCAAACTCTCCAATTATCCTAGAAGTATCTCCTCCAACTTCTTTCGTTAGATCACTTGCAAGATTCTTTACAAATTCTTCACTTGCTCCGTCCCACGTTTCCACGAGAATTGTTTTGCAATGGACTTTTGCTGATAGAATGGATGCAATTCGTCCTACTGGACCAGTACCCAGCACGACTACTTTTTTACCGGCGAGGTTGGCCATTTTATGTTCTGCTGCCAGAGCCTGAGTTTTTGCAACCACCGCTGCAGCGGTTGTATGGGCACCTCGTGGGTCTATAACAACTGGGGCCTCAAATGGTGGCACCAGCGCTTTAAGTACTTTTTTTGTGATTTTTTCAGCTTCTCTTACATTTGATCCCCCAATAAAAAATGTCGTTGGAGCGTTTGGGCCACGAGAGAAAATTGCATCCTGAACAAGTTTTGTAACGCTTTTCGCAGTTACTTTGCTAAAAGGAATGACAACATTAAAGCCAGCATCATATGCCATATTTATATCAAAGGGTGACGCATAGTCATCAGTATCAAAGAAATACAATATTTTCTCCGCTTTTTTCTTTTTCTTTACTTTAATAGGCATAATTTCAAGGATTGAATTGTGTACCAAAGCATTTAACGATTCTTTACCATGCAAATTTTTAATCACTTTTTTGAGATTAAATTTTATAATTTCTATTCCCAACTCATCTGCTAGATTGGAGAGACCATCGAAATGATCTTTATCACAGATAAATAAGGCGGTTATTTGTTTCTCTTCTCGTTTTTTTGCTAATTCGAGAATCCCCATCATCATCCAAGCTTCTCGAACCTTATAACGTACTTCATTTTCTTCGTTTTTACATTTATCTTGTAAATAACGAGCCCATTGAATTAATTGCTGTAAGTAAGAGTTATTTAGAGATTTTCCTTGCGCGCTTAAAGTGTTTAAAATTTCTGTTTTAATGCTTTTCAAAAGCGATTTAGTGCGGTCTAAGGTTGATGCGATATAATCTAATGCGTTTTGTGAAATGTCTACCATCTCATAAGGTATTTGGTGACGGTTAAATACATCTACTAAGGGATTATCGTATAGAAATTCATCATAGGTTCGTATTCCTTTCTCTTCTACAGCAAAATGAGGTTTATATTTTTGAATTATTTCCTCAATGAATTGGATGTATTGATTTGACACAAATTTCAAATTTGAGAATAAATCACGCTCTTCTTTAGGAGGTGGTTCCAACCACCATTCAACTGGAAATTCACTTTCTACTAAAATCAATTTCAACTTTTTTTTCTCTAAAGGTTCTAATTCTAAAACCTGCATTAATGCACCTCCATATTTTTAGCAAATTGGAATGAAGTTAAAAATGTTGGTTGAATCTCCCTAACTACAACACTTATTTTAAGGTCTTCGAGGGTTTCTTTCAATTCCATTATTAACGACTCTGGAGTAAAATGCAATATATAGATTATATTTTCTTCGTAATATCTTACAAAATCTAATATTTTCTTGACAATCCATTGAGATTTTAATTTAGTTTTAAAATAAACTTCTTTTTCATGAACCGTCTCTTTTAAATATTCTATCCATAATTTGAGATTCTTCGCTTTAAAAGAGGATTTATTATCTAAAGTTTTATAGATAGATTCCAATTCCGTTATTTGTTCCTTTTCTTCTGAAATTTCAGAATATAAATATCCTTTTGCATAATCAGGTATATCAACTATGAAACAAGGCAACAAAAAATCATTTAAGAAAATAGCAAGGCTTGTCTGTAAAAAGTTGGCAAAGGTTTTTAATTCTTCATCCTTTAAAACAATTGTGGCAAATTTAAAAT
>SUPS01000080.1:11665-15471 GCA_005191415.1 Candidatus Helarchaeota ASGARD archaeon Hel_GB_A | reverse complement strand
GCATCACCAAACAAAATTCCTCCTAAAAGCCAGAATATTGCAATAAATGTAAAAATTTTAAGATGCTTTTCCATCATCTCGCCCCTTTAATAATTTTCCATTTGAAAACCTTGAAGATTTTAAAATAAAAAAATCTTTCCTATTTATATATATCTGAATTCTCCCCTATTTATATATACCTATATCGAATCAGTTAATTTCTTTTTTTGATAAATAACCAGATCTTCTGGAAAATAGGTTCAAATTTCTATTATTTAGCCTTATGATAGCTATAATAAATAAAAATATTCATAATTTAAAATAGTTTGGCGATATTTTGGCGATACTTTAAAAAATTCTTTTTTATATTTCTACTCAATTGATGTCTTAAATGAAAGGAAGTTTAGTCGTAAAATCTTAAAGGATGATGGTTTTATGGTTGAAGCATTAAAGGGTTTAAAAATTATAGACTTGACGCTTCTCTTTCCAGGTCCCTTTGGAACCAAAATATTCGCAGATTTCGGGGCTGAAGTGATTAAAATTGAGAATCGTCAAATGCCTGATGCTACCCGTGGTCTAGCTCCCTACATCGGTAAGCCTGGCATGCGAGGGCGTGAGAGCTTCTTCTATCATACGTTAAATCGAAATAAGAAAAGTTTAACATTGAACTTGAAAAAGCCGGAAGGCTTAGAAATTTTCAAAAAATTGGCAAAAGAAGCAGATGTAATTATCGAACAATTCCGTCCTGGAGTTGTCAAAAAACTTGGGATTGACTATGATACCATTAAAGAAATCAATCCACGCATCATTTATTGTTCGATAACAGGGTATGGACAAACAGGTCCCTATCGCGATATTCCTGGGCATGATTTAAATTACGTCTCTTATGCGGGGGTTGCTGGACTTTATCGTACTCCTGAAGGAGACCCAATCCTCCCCGGATTACAGATTGCTGACATGGTGGGCGGTGGTTTAAATGCCGTCATTGCGATTTTTATTGCATTATACGCGCGTGAGCATACTGGAAAAGGACAGTATATCGATATTTCAATGATGGATGGTGTTCTAGGCTTAAACCAAATGAGTTTGGCGCAATGGCTCGCAACCCGACAGAAACCTATCCTAAAAGAACAACCACTTACTGGAGGAATGCCACAATACCAAATTATGAAGTGCAAAGATGGCAAATATTTTGCAGTTGGCGCATTGGAACCCAAATTCTATGCAGCAATGCTCAAATGTATCGGAAGAGATGACCTCCTCTCTGCAAAATTCAAAAAGCAAGAAACCGAAGCAGAATTGAGAAAAACATTTCTTACCAAAACACGGGATGAATGGGTGGAATTATTTAAAAATTACGAAGATAACAATGCTAAAATGGTCGCTCCTGTCTATGATGTCGATGAAGTTGAAGATGATCCACACGTTCAGGCTCGAAACTTAATAATAGATGTAGAAACTCCATTTGGGACTATCAAACAAATTGGATTTCCCATAAAACTCTCTGAAACTCCTGCTGAACTCAAATGGTGTGCCCCTGCCCTCGGACAGCATAATGAAGAAATTCTTCAACGGCTTGGGTATTCCCTCGAGGAAATTAAGGATTTTAGAAAAAAGAAAGTAATTTAACTTTAAAATCTAGATTCAGGAAGGACTAAACTTACATCTTCAAAAAGATCTGGTTCATCGGTTAATTGCGTCAAAATTTCAATAATTTTTTTATCATTTTGTTGAATTTTATCTACAAGCGCATCTGGCCATACCCCTTTAATTTCGTATGTTAATTCATCCCTGAGATACAATAGAAAGCCTATTTTCTCTTTCTTTTCCTTATAAGTTGCTAGAACTAGAGATGTTCTATCGCGTGGAAGCGTTTCTTTCTGGTCAGAAATGATTTCCTTAATGTTCGGAAGCGCTGAATAATGATCCTTCTCTTGTGCAATATCTGCGATAGCTTGAATCATATAACGCTTAACACTAAGTGGTTCGGCTATGTCTCGTATATTTGTAAAGGTGAGAGTGAAGTCGTCTTCTGTCCCAGGATATACCCCTTCTAATCTTACGGTCCATTTCATTATAAAATCACCTAGATCTTTCTTTTGAACATCTTAACAATTAATCCCTTTTTAAGGTTTAGAACTTTTTCGCATCTTTTTTTAAATGACTAGATTCTAAGATATAAATACAAAAACCACGCTAACTGAATTATAAAAACGAAAAATCCAATTAATTTAAGGCGATTCTCTTCTTGAACCGATTCAGGGAGCCTTTTCATAATAGAAATATCTTTTGTTTCTGCAAGAATATCGTCTATTAAAAAGAATAAACCAAATGCTACATATATTATGCCCCAAGTAAGTATTTCTTTCGCGAATAAAAACCCTGATTCAATGATCATAAATAATCCAAGCCAAAAGTGGTGCAATACATATTTCTTTAGAAGACTCATGTTTCTTCACTCAAAATCATACTATTTATTCTATTCCACTAGGCTTAAATAAGTAGATTGGATCAGTTACTTAGAGAAAAACTTTTTTAAAGCTACTCATTTTGAAATTTGGATGTGAAAGAAACTGACTTCTGAGCAAGAGGTAAAAAAATCGCCTGATATTCTCACTATTAATGTAAATTTCCTAGGTCCTTCACAAGATGAAGTAGGAAAACGAAAACTTAACGTTTCTTTAACGAAATCAAATAATAATTTAAAAGAACTTTTAATAAAACTGGCAGACCAAATCGGAACTAAATTTAAAGAAAATGTATTTGATCCCACTTCCAATAAATTACATGAAGATGTTACCATCATCGTCAATGGTCGGCACTTTACATCTCTAGATGGATTAGAGACGATTCTGAAAAGTGGCGATGACGTTTCCATTTTCCCTCCTCTCGGCGGAGGTTAATTTAAGAAATAAATCTTTTTTTACTAAAAATTACCGAATTCGGATTGAAATTATTCGCTATTAAATTAAAAGGATTGTGCATAAGATAAAATATTAAAACGATTAAGACGAATGATCCCAAAATTCGAAGTTTTATTGGTTTATAAAAAAAAATACATGCGCCCTCATTGGTAAAGATACCTATCTATCATTATATTTTTAAAAAATTAATTAATTTATGAATTCACGGAACTACCGCCTAGATAAGAGTCGATCTTTCGGAATGAAAATTATAGATTGTCTATATAGAAACTTATTAATCAATTTGGTACAGAATCTTAAAAATCCACGAATTTCAGTTATTTAATATTAGTTAAATATTGTAAAATTGTCTAAAAAACCTAATCCCATAAAATATAAGAATAAAAAACCTTAAATGATTTACATCCTACTGTTTTCCAGAAATTTAACCGTTTTGAATTAGGAAAGCTGAACGCAAAGTTCATTAATTTAGCGAAGATAGGATGAAGCTGAATTAAATTATGATAGCTTTCTCAAAAATTCATATAGATAGATGAAAAAAAAGAATCTGAGTGGATTATATGTATGGCTATTCGGGAAAAATTATACGCGTAGATTTAACGAGCGGAAAAATTAAATTTGATAGAATCTCTGAAGAGTTTTGCGCAAAATACATCGGTGGCTATGGGTTTGGTGCAAAAATCCTATGGGATGAATTAAAAGCTGGGGTGGATCCTTTAAGCCCCGAGAATATCCTCATTTATGCAGTAGGTCCCGTACCTGGAACGATTCTACCTACCAGTTCAAAATATGGAGTCTTTGCGAAATCGCCTCTAACCGGACTCTTTGGAATGTCAATTTCATCTGGTTGCGTAGGACAACAAATGCGACGTGCTGGATATGATATGGTTATTTTCACGGGTC
>SUPS01000080.1:0-11212 GCA_005191415.1 Candidatus Helarchaeota ASGARD archaeon Hel_GB_A | reverse complement strand
AAGCTGCCGAGGAAATAAGTGGCGAAACAATGAGGGATAAATGGGTAATCAAAAAAGTTGCATGTTCATGTTGTCCCATTGCTTGTGACCATATTTGTACGGCAGTCGAAGGGCCTTATGCTGGCACTGTTTCAAGTGTGGATTTTGAATCAATCTTTGCACTTGGGTCATGCTGTGGTATCGATTATTTTCCCGCTATCATTCGTGCTATTGAATTGTGCGATCGATATGGCATCGATACGATGTCCGGTGGCGTGACAATTGCACATGCCATGGAATGTTTCGAGAAAGGACTCGTTACCAAAGAAGATACTGGCGGAATTGAATTAACTTTCGGCAATCATGAAGCGGAAATTCAATTTATCGAGGATATGGCTTTCCGTAAGACAAAAGCTGGTGATATCTGGGCTGATGGATCAAGAGCTGCCGCCGCCAAAATTGGAAAAGGTTCCGAATATTTCGCAATGCATAGTAAAGGTCTAGAATTACCAGGCTATTTACTCAGAGGATTAAAAACTGCTGCACTTGGTTTCGCTGTTTCAATTCGTGGTGGTTGCCATCTTCGCAATGGTGCCTATTCCCCTGATATAAAAGGAAAGTTTGACCGGCTTAAAGAAGAAAAAGGACGTGCTAAAACAGTTATAGGTACCGAAAATATCTATGCTATTATCGATTCACTCATCATTTGTAAATTTACCCGTGGTATTTATGAAAATGATGATGAAATGGCTGAAGTCTATACTCTCATCACAGGTATTCCAATGGATGCTCAAAAATTACGCTTAGCTGGAGAACGCATTGTAAATCTATCCAAATGCTTCAACATCCGCGAAGGATGGACTCGCGCCGATGATACTCTCCCGCCGCGTTGTTTCAAGGATCCTATTGACGGTGTTGTAGTAGATGAAAAAGGATTCAATATGATGCTTGATGAGTATTATGAAACCCGAGGTTGGGATAAAAATGGTATTCCAACTGCGGCTAAATTGAAAGAACTTGGACTTGAATTTGCTATTAATACTGTGGGGGCGAAATAAGAATGCAAAAAGTATTAATTGTTGATGCAGAAGCCTGTACAGGCTGTGAAGTTTGCGAATTTGCCTGCTCCATAGAACATGATGGCGTCTTTCAACCCCTCCACGCCCGTATTCGGGCAATTCGTATTGAACCAGTCATCAATATGGCAATTGGATGTCAATTCTGTTTGGATGCTCCATGCGTTCACGCATGTCCCTATAAAGCACTTGAGAAGACTGAGGATCCAGGAATCATCAAAGTAGATGAGGACAAGTGTGTAGGATGTGGATTCTGCATACGAGCTTGTGATTTTGGTGCTATTAGCTTCAATCTCAAAACTCAGAAAGTCCAAATTTGTGATCTCTGCAAAGACCGTGAAAATGGTCCCGCATGTGTCGAATACTGTCCGAAAGAATGCATTGAACTCACTACTCTTGAATCATTTGCCCAGAAAGTACGCAAAAAAGCAGTTAATAAACTACTCGAAAGTCTTGCCAAGCAGGCACAATAAATATAATATTTTTTTACCCATTTTTTTCAAAAGTTATTGATCCTTTTTTCTACTCATTTTTTTCAAAATCCATTGAAGTTTTTTACAATTGAAAATTTTGGATTTTTCAGTAAATTTATCCATAAAATGAGGTAAAAATATTTAAAAGGATTCGTTCCCAAACGATCAGAAACGGAATTAGAAAACCTGGCGTATTTTCTAAATGTATAATATGTCCGAAAAATAAAATTCATCTACTATAGTAGGAAGAAAGGTCTATGGATGAAGATCAACCCCATTGGAATGAGTGGGATATTAAAACTAAATACAATGTTGCCTTTGCTGATATGATCGAGCAGCGGACAACTATGATGAAATTTCTCATAGATAACTTTGGGATCGAGGCGATGGAGAAGTTTTTTCTCAAAGATAATCCGGAATGGGCTGAAAAACTCAAAATAGGCACATTAAAAAAGTTATTTGTAAAAATGTTATCGAAGTTACTTCCCAAGCAAATTATGGCAAAAGTTTGTGATATAATCATTGAAAATGCCCAATATCTCGTTGGATTGGACCATATCTCCGTTGTTAAAACTGCAGATGATTATCGAACGGTGCAAGTAACGAATTGCCCGGTTCTTAGACAATTTAAGAAAAATTTAAAACGATTAAAATTTGATAATCTTGAAGAACGCTATATTTGTACCTTTGCATGTGTGCCAGTACTTGGTCAAATGTGCCAAGCTGGGAGCTGTGTGCTGAGTGCTGAATATTTTGAGAAAGGATGTTATTTGACAGTAAGCTTAAAGCCTAAAGAGCCAGATGTATTAGAACCTCAGCCTGAAACTGGTACGACGCTCCCCTTGAAGAATGGTTCCCCCTAAAATCCAATAACCTATTTTAAATCTTTTTTCTCCTCATATTTCGAACTTTTTAAAATTAGAACTTTTTCAAGAATTCAGCCCTAAGCGTATAAATATGGGGATATTTTCGGCTAATTTTCACTATTTTTCTTAATTGTTTTTGTTTAAAATACGTAGAAATTTGATGGGATGTAAGTTCAATTCCATCTTTGTTCAATTTTGAGCTTATTTCATTCGCAGTCAAGCTTGATTTGGCATCTAAGAGCTTTGAAATAATGAGTATAAGATTTTCCTCGGGAAATATTTTATAATCTTCTAATACCGAATGAATTTTGTTTAATTTTTCCATTTGTTGTTTCCCAAACCGCCTCAGCTTCCGCGTTTCCCGTTTAAGCGTTCTATTGTCTAATTTCACTTCACTCACAAATTTCCCGTGACAAATCCCACAAAACCATTGTGACTGGTCATCCGTTTTGAAAAAGTCGCGGAGCGTATCTACATTCATTTCATGTCCATTTTCGCAGGTAATTGTTTTTACGTCCAAGACTTTACTTATGTTAAAATCTTGACTCCGGTGAATAGCTAGATGATAAGTTCCTCCATAGCGATTCAGGGTCAAAAATCCTTGATCCATCCGGTAAATTTCGAGATTTGGACGCCCTTGGCGTATAAATAATTTATGGACGAGAAAGTGATTTTGTAGTGTGTAGATTGCTTTTTTTACTTCATCTGAACAATCCACCGGCAGATTAAACACGCCAATATTCTCTTTTACATACCGGGGATCGTTATCGAGAACTACCATCCTGGAAACGATTTTTGGCCAGACTTGGTCGTCAATAGGGATTAAATTTTGGGAGATACCTGTGGAAAGCGTGCGAAGGTTCTGTTCATAGAATTTCACGGAATATTTTAAAAGGTCATCAATGTCTATCCTTTGATTGATCGCCCATTTTTCACCTGGCTCAGTCGCAAATTCTAGGATATATCCAATATTGCGTATCACATTAAATGTAATTAGAAAAAATTTTTGATAAAATTCTCGTTCATTTCCTTCGTAATCAAAGAAATCTTCAAGTTGGATATTTCGATTATATTTTTTATTATAATATTCAATCCGCTTCTGGAGAATCTGTTTCAGAACTTTCGCTTCTTGCGCAAGATAATGATCATAGCGAACTCCTTCAGGTACGTGATATGATAAATCAAGGAATTGTTCTCCAACCCCAATTCGCCGCCATTGGGACGAATACACGAAATCTTCAGGATATGCACCAATATTTACGAAAAAATTTAGTCCTTCTTTGAAATTCAAATTGAAAAAATCCTCGAGTACATATTTTTGCAGTATTTCTTGGACTTTTTCAGTTAATTTCTTATCTAAAGGATAGATATCTGAAAATTCATCAAGAAACAGGATGATCGCATTAAACTTTAATTCTTTCAACAAATATTTTACGAGTTCACAAATATATATCATATTCTTTTGAATTTCTTCTTCAATTCTCTCGAGAGTAAAATTCTTTACATGCGATTTCGCCTCTTCATTTATTTTGAAGAAAAATTTTTTCATCTTTTCAGCGTCCATCTCTTGTAGATTCAGCTTATCAAATTTGAAAATCTCGAAAAAGGCGGCGGTCTTAATTTCCATCTCTTTTATTACCTGGTCCTTCTTTTTACTCTTAAAATAGCCCACCCGTGCTGATTCTAGTGCATCAATTAGTTTTTTTAAGAAGGCAAAGAAGAATACAAAAACAGTACTCTCTATTTCGGCGAATATCCTCCCCAAGCAAATTTGCTTCAAATCAATATAAATTACAATATTCTTCTTGTTTTTTTGCAGTTCCGACATTGCCTTTAAAAAATAGAATGTTTTTCCTGAACCCTTTACTCCATAATAGACTTTATTTCTGAATTCCATAATATCATTAAGAATGATATCATTCCCCTCTTGATCTGTGATTAATGGGACATAAAAAGCATTCAATTTTTCCCATTTGGTTTTTTCTGAATAATATTCTTCAAAAAGAGCTGCCTTTAAATCTCCTTTTAATTCATCAATAATTTCAAATGGATTATATAATTCTCCCATTACTATCCCTACCTAAATAATTCTGTTTTAAACCAACGGACCTTCTCTTTGACCTCATTTAAATCCCCAAAGTATAATGCTGTCGAGAGGCGTGATAATTCATCTGTTAATTCACTCATTTTGATTTTATTTCGTTGATTTAAAATTGAAAAAATACACTGGTCCAACATCAATAGAATATTTCGATATATCTGCTCATTTTCGTTGTTTTCAAATCTCTTTTGAAGTGTTTCCCGCATAAAATGAAGATAATGCGATAATATTTCTCGAAATCGTTGATCATTCCCTCGCCTTATTTCCCATATCGCAAAAACTAATGAAATTATTCCACAAGCTTCTATCGCATGGAGAATAAGATCTATTAATTCATAACTCATCCATACTCACCATCCCTATTAATTAACGACGTATTCTAATTAAAATTTACGTAAAAATGAGAAAAACACAATAAAAAAGAAAATATATAAACAAAGTAACATTCAATTTGTAAATAAAAAATCAATTAATCCGAGCCAGCAGAAAATGAGCGAAAATATATTAAAAATTATCATGATGGGGCTGGATAATTCCGGCAAGACATCTATTATCTACACGCTTGAACAACGATTCGCAAGTATATACGCCTTGAAACCGACCGTAAGTTTTACGGTTCGGGAAGACTTTAAAATATTGGGCATACCAGTTAAAATTTGGGATCTAGGTGGGCAAAAGCAATATCGGGATGAATATCTTTCTAAGAAAGGCTTCATTTTCGGAGAGACAAACTTGATCTTTTTTGTAATAGATATTCAGGATCCCAAACGCTTTTCAGAAGCAATCGATTATTTCCAGAGATCTATCGATTTCATGCAAAAAATTGGACTTTCGCCCAAAATAATTGTTTTATTACATAAAACGGACCCCGAGATAAAAGATACGAAGAAGATTCGGAAAAATATCGAATTAGTGAAAACTCAATTTGCCCAATTACCTAAGACCATCGAACTTGATTTTTATGAGACTAGCATCTACGATCGCGAGAATTTATCAAAAGCTTTTGTTGCAGGTATTTTCAAGGCACTTCCTAAGACTGCTGTGCTCCAGGAAGCCCTAAATGAATTTATGAAAAATTCTGATTCCCTTGCTGTGATGCTTCTCGATGAAAATGTGCTGATTCTCGCAGAGGCATCCATTGACACAACAGCTCGAAATATTTGCTCCATTAGCGGACCTTATTTTGCAAATATGACTGAAAAAATGATTAAATATAATCTTATGCCCCCTAGCGTCCTCGAAGCTCAAATGGAAGATGGCTGGCTTTTCCACAAACCCATTAAAATTAATGGCACTTCCCGATTCTACCTTGTCTTCTTCACTAAAGAAAGAAGTCTTGATAAAATTAACAAACTACTTCCCTCTATTACTCAAGAAATATCCAATTTAATCAAATACGTTGTTTGATTATGATCCTCTAAACCATTAATTTTACTCAATCAGTTTAAAAACAGATATATTTGCTTCTTTCAGCTCCTCTTCCGTAAAAAGATTTTTATGGTCGAATACAATAGTGTGTTCGGAGTTGATTTCAAATGATTCCGTATAAAGGCATGAAGAAAGTCGATGATAATCTGCATAAATATGAGTTACGGCTTCTTACGTATAAATCCGAATTGTATTACGATATGAATAAATGTATAGGTTGTTTATTTTGCATTCAAGTATGTCCAAAAGAGGCGATCTCCCGTACAGAGGAAAAAGGTATCGAATTTAATGTAGTTGATATGGAAAAATGTTCTATGTGCGGAATTTGTGACTTTATTTGCCCCTCCAACGCATTTCAACTCTTTATTGAAGGCAAACGGCAGAATTTATTAAGGGAAAATAATTCATTGCCGGAGCTCAAGGTGACCGAGATTGAAGGGAAAAAAGGAAAATTGCGGAAATTTGTAGAGGGACGATTAGAAATCGATTTAACAAATTGGACTGAAGATTGTAAGCCATGTGTCGATGCATGTCCCACTGACTGTCTAACCTTGAATGAGAACAATGAGCTCGTTGTGAATGAGGAAAAATGCATTTATTGTGGCACTTGTGAGCGCGAATGCGAAAAACTCGGGAAGGAAGGTGTTATCAAAGTTATTCGTAAGAGGCTTCTTTACAAAGGAACACTCGATGAATTCTCGGCTCCATGGAATGAAATCATTAAAAAACTTGTCTCTTTTGAGGAGATGGCGAAGGAGTTAAAGAGTAAAGCTACGTTAGAAGCCTCAACACGCGTAAAAACTATTTACAAACATCTTTTACCATAGTTTTATTTTTAATTTTCAAAATTTAGCTCATTATAATCTGGCGGGATAAGATTGCCTAAGATATTAGAAGGCGTGCGGGTTTTAGATTTATCTCAATTCATCTCTGGTCCTTGGGGGAGTAAGTTTCTTGCCGATCAAGGTGCAGAAGTCATTAAAGTGGAGCCTCCCGGGATGGGGGAAGCATTACGCATGTTCGTCTTTTTTGATAAGCAGATTGGCCCCTTATTTACTATCATAAATCGCAATAAAAAGTCAATAACTTTAAACCTACGAGTAAGTGAAGGTCAAGAAATTTTAAAAGAATTGGTAAAGCATTCAGACGTTCTCTTAGAAAATTTTACCCCAGGGACGATGGAGAAATGGGGTATTGGATATGAAATTTTAAGAAAAATAAATCCACGTTTAATCTATGCAGCCATCTCAGGATTTGGGCAAACAGGCCCATTAAGAAATCGAACTGCTTTTGATATAATAGCTCAGGCGACATCAGGAGTCGCACACGCCATGAATATTGAGGGGCCGCCAAGAATTCCTATTGCGGATTATTCAGCAGGGCATCTCATTGCATTAGGCATTGTAGAAGCACTTTACTGGCGAGAAAAATCCGGAAAAGGGCAATTCATCGACTTATCTATGCAGGATATGATGTATTCTATCAATATCCGAGGACAAGTACGTGAATTTATGGATCGGGCTAAAGATCGCGAATTAACATCAAGAATCCTTCCTACCTACAACCAATATCCGACCAAAGATGGACAACGTGTTGCAATCGTGAGCCTTACTGAAAAACAATTTAAACGCCTCATGCATATTGTAGGACGCCCTGAATTGACCAAAGATCGTCGGTTTAAAAATCCTGTAAAACGAATGGATTATGTCGATATTTTAGATGAAGTTTTGAAAGAATGGACCTTAACCAAAACACGTGACGAAATTATTAAGATTTTAGAATCAGAACGTATTCCTTGCGGTCCTGTGATTACTATTGATGAGATACATGATCAACCACAACTCGAAGCACGAGGGATGTACATTCGAAAATTTGAATTCGAGGGTATTAAACGGGCAACCATCCCTGGTCCGGTGCTCAAATTTTCTGAAACGCCTGGATCCGTTGAAACCAAAGGACCTGACTTAGGAGAACATAATTCTGAAATTTATAGTGAATTGCTCGGGTATTCATCCGAAAAACTTCAAAGTTTAAGAAAAAACGGTATTATTTAATTGAAATATAATTTGTCTATCTCCATTTCCGTAGTATAAAAGATAGGCTCATTATTCTCTTCATTTTTCCTTACACAAATCCACTTCAACCAATTATCATCATCCCGTTCTGGATAATCCTCCCGATAATGCTCTCGCCGACTTTCAGTCCGCATGAGCGAGGCTTTTAAAAATAATTCAGCGCAAAGGAGCATATTTTCAATTTCCTTGAAGCGTACTAATCCATGAAAATCTTTCACATATAGATTGGGAAAATCTTGGTGTTTATATTGCTTAATTTTTCGTAATGCCGCTTCGAGGCGTTCTTTATGCTTTATTATCATGATATCATATGGGAAAAGCAATTTTTGGATCTTGACAAGAAGTTCATTAGGCGTGATACCTGAATCACGATTCAATGATTGGAAGAGATTTTTTTTCAGTTGTTCGATTTCTTCATAATCAATTTGGATTTGCTGGACCTCTTTTACATATTTTGCAACGGCTTCTCCCGCAAGGGCTCCACTCACATGGCAATGCGCTGAAGACATCCCATTCAGTGAAGTTATTCCAGCGCTTTGGCAATCTCCTGCTACAAATAATCCTGGTATTGAACTTTGATAGTGCTCATCTGTGACAATCCCCCCCATCATATTTTGCAAGGTTGGCATCCAAATATTCTTCTCAACTAAGGGATGAATGTTCAATTTTTGAAGTTTTCTCAAATTCAGTGGCATCCATCCACCCATTTCATAGATAAATAGCCGAAAGACATCGTCAACCTCGGTACAATCTAAATAAATCGGAGGACCATTTCCTTTTTTGACTTCTAATGCCATTGCCCGAACTAAAGAAGCTACATCTGCTTTATCTTTAAGTTCAGGTTCGTATCTCTCCATAAAGGGGACATCATATTTGTTTTTGAACCTTGCACCTGCTTGACATAAAGGCCCGGTTCCTTCAAACCCCCATTTCGGAGAGCCTGTATTCATAAAAAGAAATTCCATATTCCGTAAAGTTGCTCCGATATCATAGGCTAATTTGTAGCTAGAGCCTGTCGTTGCTTGAGTGCAGACATAATTTCCTTGAAAACTATTGTTAGAAGCAGCTAATACAACTGCTTTCGCTTTAAAGATGAAAAATTCACCTGATATTCGATTAAATCCTATGGCTCCAGCTATTTTTGTACTATCTCTTGCTTTTAATAGATTTGTAATAAAAATTTTATTGAAAATTTTGACTTTTCGCTTTTTGGCTTGTTTTAATAAAGCTTTAACAATAGCCTCTCCTCCCGTTAAATTAGTTCCTTTCAATCTAGGAAAGATTAAATATCTTGCAAATCGGACTCCGCGATTAGGAAGTCGCACATATCGTCCACTTTTCCTTCCACTCAGTAGATTAGTGAGAATCTTTAAATCCATTAAACTATCATTTTGCTTATTCTCTCTCTTTACCAATCCATTAATCAAAGATTTGAGAACAATTTTAACGATTTTAAATTTTAACCTGCTCACAATTTGTATTGCATAACTTAAAGCTAATTTCTGAAATTCTATTCCGTATTGTTCTAAATCTTTTAATCGAGCATAGGTCGTTTTGGCTATATGGTGGAAAAATTTGGGATCAAAAACCCCCTCCGTTACCTTTATGATTTCTTTAAGGTAATTAGAATAATTTTCAGCCGATAGCCCTAAATCTTCAGGAAAAATGCAAAACATAGCCCCCGCCGAGAATTTTGACATTGAGGTCTTTCCAACAAAGCCTTTATCCACTATAATAATATTCTTTACACCGCTATCAGCAGCTTTAATCGCTGCCCAAAGTCCCGCAAATCCTCCTCCAATGATTAATACATCCGTGCTTATCTCAGTTCCTAATTTCATTTCCTTCCCATGGAATATTCTCTCAAATTAAGTAAAATTTCTTAATTTGTTTTCTTTTTCTGTTTAGCTTTCCAACGTTTCAAGGCACGCTGCTCAAGGATTTCAGAATAAAGCTTCCATTTATCAGGACTTCCTGGACGTCTTTTAGTAATTTGAAATTTACAAGTTTTCGCTCCAGCGGGGATCGTGCTTAAAAATTCCACGTCGTAATCTACGTGAGGATGCATTTCTCTCACGCGATCAAGAATACCTTGAACTAGATATCGCTGTATTCGGCAATCAAATGCCTTATAGACATCCTCAAGAGGGCACCAAAGAATGTCAAACTCACATTTTTCGTCATTTATGATACGTGGCTCTTCTATTGATGTCCAACATACGGTATTTATTTTGGTCGCTAAGAAACTAACTAATTCGATGTCGGAAACGCCCTCTGGTATTTCAATTCCGCTAAACATCTGGTCAGCCATATCCCGCCCTACCTTTATTAAAGCGTCATTACATACTTTTTGTCCTTCAGGGCCAAAATTCGCTTCTACGTCTTCCAACATCTGAATTAAACTTTTCGCCATAAAGATACTAAATTGGAACAGTGTGGTGGGGTCGAAATCTGGTCGGGGAAGGATTTCCGACCTAAATCGGTCTGATGCCTTTTTATAAGGCTCCTTAAATTTTATTTTTTTCCAATTTTTTTCCTTTCGATCGCCTTTCGCCATGATTCCTCGCATTTTCATCACAAAATTCAGATAATAACTATTATGTGTTAAAAAATTCCTGATGAACTTTAAGAATTTTAAGGATTACCAAAAAAGTTTAAAGAATAAAAATAGAATTAATCTATTTTTATCTTAAAGTATCTTAATACCGAGACTTTTTACCGCGTCTTTGAAATTTCGGATGAATAATGCTCGAAACTCGAGATCATTTATAACTTTTGAGACAATCTTATCTATGTCATCAGTTGTCAAGTTGGCTGAACTTGTGAGTTCCTTTAAGTTGGAAATTACTTTGGTCGAAGATGCTTGGTCCATACGCCTCTCTACTTCTTCAAAGATCTGGCCTACATGATCTGCTAAACTTCGTCTTTCCCTTGGCATGAGAAATCTTCCTTTCTATTTTATGAATAATTAAACAATAATCGTCCAATTCAAATATAAAAAACTTTCTGAGATGTAACTCTTTTAAATTTACTGGAATTGTTCCTTAGTAAATTGGATGAAAAAGTTTTTAAGATCTGTTAAATTTTTCGAAGTATTTTAAATAAAATTCTTTCATTTGTGAAAAAATAACCCGCTATGATTATAACTTAAAGATAAATAGATTTTTGCATAAAATTAAAAGTCAAAAACTTTTTAAATTTAAAATTAATAAAA
>SUPS01000079.1:3858-15490 GCA_005191415.1 Candidatus Helarchaeota ASGARD archaeon Hel_GB_A | reverse complement strand
AAGACGTCAAATCCGCCGGATGCCAAAAGCATTGTCGTTATAATACCCAGTGCCAGCCCTTCAATTGTACCAGTAATTATTGCAGCTTTGATAATTTCTTTCCAACGAGTGGGGATAAAGCCTGTGTCCGTTTGAAATTCGTATAATTTATTTTGGATTAGCCCTCTAAACAGAATTTCAAAGACGAGCATAGCTATGAAAACATAGAGAAAGGTTTCAAAAAATCCAACGATACGCCAGATAACTAGATTGTGCATCACGGATGAGGAAGCTAAATTTAGGATAATATAAGGAATGATGAAGAGGAGGAAACCATAGAGAGCAGCGCGAAGATAAGACCGCCATTCTTTTGAGAAGCCAAAATCAGTCCAATCTAGACCGTATCTTCGTCGTTCATACCACATTAAAATGAGTATCACGGGAATCAAAAGAAGTCCTTGAATAAGGAGGGGTAAAGTTAGTAAATTGGACGCCAGAAAATCAGTAGGAATGAGTTCTAGTAGATTTAATCCGTTAATTAATGGGGAAACTGAAAATGCGATACCTACAAAAACGATTCCATAGATCAAAAACATGCGCCATTTATCTCGTTTCTCCATTTTCATAGCATTTTTGGGGATGGCGATTTCTGGTTTTAACCAATTTCCAAGATAAGCCACTAAAGGTAAAAGGAGTAATAGTCCTCCGAAGGCGGCAAGCATTCCTGACATAGAAGTCCATTCAATCATGATAGTATTAGGATTCAAGGAACCTGGATAGTTTGATTCCGCTTTGAGTTTCATCGATTCTTCGAACCAATCAATAATTTCGATGGCAGTTGTTCTATGCTGTCCTTCTGCGGCATGCCCAAGTCCTGGAATAACTACAAGGCGTCTGGCACTCCCATTAAATATTCCATAGGTCGTACTAGGGACAATTTGAGATTGATCTGCGACACCTTGAGCTGCCCAAAATGCGGGCGAGCTCATCCCATAAACTAGCTCATAAGCACTATTTTGGCTAAAAGCTTCATCATGGTCTCCAATGATGTTCATGTAGTTATATGGACGAGTTAGATTAGTACGTCCTTCGATAATAACGTTTGTCATGGCAGTTTCTGGATCATACCAAAGATTCGGATAAATCACAGGATTTCCAAGAAAATAGGCAAATCCAGGCCCAAAGCCCCTAGTGATGTTCAGAAATGGTCCACCTATGCCCACTGTTGCATTAATCCAGTAGTTTCCAAGCTCCTGATCTAAAATGGAAGCGACAGAAACAGAAAAAGAACCCATAGAATGTCCAATAAGTCCAATTCGATTTATATCAATTTTAAGAATTGTACTACTTTCCCGCAGGTACTTTACAGCGGAAAGCGTGGCATTTTCCCAAGTCGGTGTGAACGCACCACCAGATGCAGAATGCCCATTTGCACTAATTGTGAGACAAACAAAGCCGCGTTTGGTCAATTCATATGCAAGCCCTTGAAAATAGACTTTTGAACTCATAAATCCATGGACTAACACGAGAGCGGGACGCTGCGACTCGTAGAAATCATATTGAGATTTCGGTTCGTACAGATTACAATCGATCTCAAATTGTGTTCCGAAGATTGGAAATTCAGAATCTGTCATTATCGAGAATTGTTGTTTTGTACAAGGCGATAAAAAAACGTTAAATATAAGACTCGATATAAGACCTACTGCAATTAAGCAAATACTCGCAATTAATGAGCCCTTTTTTAGTCTGTTAATCCATATTGGTGATAATTTTACCAATAAAATCCCTTCTATTTATTAATGAATTACCAAAATTTTAGATTCTATAAATTCTTATTCCTAATTAAATTATGCTATAATAATTATATCATGATGATATAATTTTTAAGCCATTAAATCATCTATTACAATGCAATGGTGAAAAAGTTGGATGATACAGTAGTGATTTCTTCAATTAGAATTAGTAAAGAAATGTCAAAGAAATTAGAACTTATTGCCAAAAGACAAGGTATAAGTAAAACAGAACTTATTCGTAGGGCTTTGGAGAGCTATTTACCTCAGTTTATAGAATTAAGACCTAATTCAGCAGAAGAAGTTTTAAATAAAGTCAAATTAAGAACTGGATTTATACCAAAAATTAAAAAAAGCATAAAATCTATTTACCAAGAAATATATGAGACGGAAAACTTATGAAAGTAGCTTTAGATACTTCAATCTTAGTAGGTTTTTTCTTACCAGACGATTTAATCCATCAATTAACCAAAACTGTAATCAACCGGATATTATCAAATAAAATCGAATATGCATGTATGAGTAAAATAAATCTTATTGAAATGGGATATATTATAGAGCGCGCGACTGAAAATCAAGATTATGCTTATAACTGCATGTTTTCGGTTCAACACGATTTAACTATTGATATAATAGATTTAACATGGGATTTTATGACCTCATTGGCACATTTAAAAGCGGTTAATCCAATTTCCTTTTGTGATAATGCTACTCTAGCTGCTGCACATTTAACTCGTTCTCAAGCATTGTTTTCACGCGAAAAAGAGATTGTAAATCGGAGATTTAAGAGAATAAAGGGGCCTGAAATTATATTTATTGAAGATTTTAACTTCAATCTTTAAGCAAACTAGCGTTAATATATGAATTTCAAGTTTATAATGAAGAATCTAAGTGAAGAAGAAACTTTATGGTCGCTTGTAACGTATTTTCGAGCAATTCTTCCTCAATGATTTCAGGTGTGTCAGATAATGTGTGCCAGGTATGGGGGTATTTGTCGGGAGTTAATCCCATAATTGAAATCGCTTTTAATTTCTTTTTTGAGAAAGATGCCGCATCAGTACCGCCGAAATGTACCACTCGTATGGGAAAATTACTTATTTTCTGAAAATCTTTCGCCAATTCGAGTGAATGTTTAGCTGTAAAATAGGGTTCTGCAGAGATAATGCTAATCTCTCCTTTACCAACCATATCGAAATTAATGGTTATGGAATCAACTAATTCCTCGTAGTGCTTTTCCACAAAGCGTTTCGATCCCCTCATACATTCTTCACAACTAAATGAAATCAACCAGAGCTCGATATTTTGTAGCCGATGAGCAGAAAAATATTGAGCCAATCCCAAAACGACAGCTACTCCTGATAGATTATCTTGGGCACCGAGAATAACGTTTTTAGAATGTAAATTAAATGCTAAATAACCGACCATAATGATAGAAAGCACAGGCAATCCTATGGAGAGGCTATTTAGTAAGAAGCTTGAATACGTTAATAAATCGAAAATACCCTTCAAAATTGCAAAAGTTGCACTAAAAATAATAGTACTTACGGTAAAATAGGCGAGTAACCCGAATTTTGACTTATATTTTTCAAACAGAGGAAATTCATAGGCACTATCATGATGTGCGCTACAAATAACGATCTTTTTTCTTTCTCTTGCAGCGTTTAATTTTCCAATTACATTGGTGCCTGTTCGTTGAGGAAAAAAGAAATCGACATATTCTTTTAAGTACATCTGTTCAAAGAGGAAAATCGTAATTCCATATAGATATAAGAGGAAGCTAACGAATGAAAACCAAAATGATGCATAACTGATAAAAACCGATGCGATTAAAATCCCAGAGGCGAGACAGGTAATTACGAACGCCACTTTTGTAAAATCTAAAAAAGCTTGAGGATGGCAGGAAAATTCCTCTAAAATGACTTTGTCGGCCTGAGATTCGAGAATTTTTTTAATTTTTAGACCAGCTGCATATTCATTTTCACTGGTACCAAGCCGAGGACCTATCTCTTCACAAATTTGCTTTATAAATTTCATCATAGGAAATTTTTCTTCTTGCAACTTCTCTCCTTCTTTTATTTTTTTAACATAAAATTATTGGTCTGAAAATGGTATAAAAGTTTACGAAGACGAGGCGTTTCTTTTTGGCAATTTATGGTAATTCTTCTAATCTATTGATGTCTTTGATTCCATCGAATCCTGAATCAAATGAAAAAAGATTTGATCTTTTACATTGTATGCACCAATCCATACACCTGAATCAATGAAGAATGTTGTCATAGGTCCTTATTTACCACGATATCAAGGTTTTCTGTCGCATTATCTTTCTTATTTGTTGAAAAACGCCCAATTAATTCCTTGATAGGGGCATCTGATCTCTGTTTTTTTATACGAATTAGTTGTGTCATATAATTCACTTTGAGAGATATCTATTCTCACAAATTTATTATAAAATTAAACTATTTTAATAATTTTCACAATTGTTAAACCAAACTATTTAAACGTTTTTCATACAAGGATTAACTAAAGTTGGTTGGTGAATTAAGTGGCAGAAACTCAGTACGGCGTAACTTCGTATCGTTGGGTTATTTTGGGCGTATTTATGTTCGTTGGAGCATTAACACAGTTACTATGGATTAATTTCGCTTCGATCAGCTCGAATGCGGCAGTATACTATGGTGTTACAACCGATGAAATTGATCTTTTATCACTGATATTCATGATAGTCTATATTGGGTTGGCAATTCCTTCTGCGTGGGTGATTGATGCTAAAGGATTTAAAATAGGCGCAGGTTTAGGTGCCATTCTAACGGGTGTCTTTGGATTGCTTAGAATCTTCGCCGGTGCGAATTATACGTTGGTCTTTATTTTTCAAGCGGGAATTGCTATTGGGCAACCATTTGTCATGAATGCCATCTCGAAACTTTCAGCCCAATGGTTCCCTGAGGGAGAGCGTGCGGTTGCCACGGGTCTCGGCACTATGTCATTATTTATTGGTATTTTCTTTGGTATGCTCCTTCCTCCTATCCTCTACAATATAGGTGGAGTTCCTACCGTCGTCATTGTATTAGGAATCGTGGCTGTGATCGGAATGCTTACGTTCCTCCTCTTTGTTAGAGAAAAGCCTGAGAAACCTCCTAGTCCCGCTGCAATTGAAGAAAAAACGTTCGTAATCGAAGGCATTAAAAAGCTCTTTAGAATGCGGGATTTCCTTATCCTGATGGTGCTCTTTTTGATTGGGATGGGGGCTTTTAATGCAATAGCAACCTTTATTGAACCGATAGTAGGGATTAGAGGCGATGCGGGTATTGTCGGCGCACTTATTATCGTTGGAGGTATTTTTGGAGCCATAGTAATGTCGGGATTCTCGGATAAATATAGAAAACGAAAAATTTTTATTCTCATCTCTATAGGTGCTTCTGTTCCGCTTCTCTTAGCAATTACTTACGTTGCACCATATGCACTATTACTCGTTGTGGCAGTACTTTTTGGATTCTTTCTCATGAGTTCCTTACCTATTGGACTAGAATATGCAGCAGAACAGACAGCCCCAGTTCCTGAAGGGACTTCTAACGGACTTCTCATTATGATGGGACAAATTGGCGGCATTGTATTTATCATAAGCTTCCTCGATCTTAATGCAACAAACTTTTTCATTGCTATGCTTATCTTAACAGGTCTTCTAGCACTCTCTTTCGCATTGTGTCTCCTTTTAAAAGAACGCCCGTTTTCTGAAAAACCAGAATGATCATTAATCTTTTTTCTTTCTTTTTTACTGCCAATTAAGGAAAATAGAATTTTTATTCCAGTTCGTTGTAATCATTAGTTATCATAAAGACATTGAAAAATCCCTAAGAGGGACAAAGCTATGCAAGCTCTCGACACAAAATTACGTTGGATAGTTCCAACCTTAAAAAATTTAATGAAAAAGTGTGAGGCATGTGGTACTTGCCTCCAACATTGTTATCTCCAAGGGCTCCAGCCGAAAATAGCCCAAAAAGTTATGAAATCAATTAAGGAATATGTTGAGAGTAATTTCAAAAAGCCACTTCCGGCAATCGCACAGAAAATAATTTGGAGATGCTGTATCGATGAGTATTGTAATCAATTCTGTCCAAATGGCATAAGTAAAGCATTATTGATGCTAGGACTTCGATTTACTCTACTTCAAAAAGGAGCTGCGCCATTTTCTCTTCAATTGATGGAATATTTACTACGAAAGGCACTTCACAAGGATCCTTCCTTTCTCCTTCAACGTATAACCATGAGGATCATTGGACATATGTCCTACCCAAATAAATGGACCAAAGATAAAGCCCGACAAGAAGCTACTAAACGATTAGAACGAGCCAAAAATCCCCAGTTTGATAAAATTGAAGAAGGGGCAACATTATTTATGCCTGGGTGCGGACATACTTACGGCTTACCTCATATCGTGCAACTTACTATGGCAATTCTTGATAAAGCGAAGGTAAAATACCATACTATTGGAACTCCTGAGTTTTGTTGTGGAGGGGTCTATGCGGTTGCTGGATTTCTGAAAGCTTCATTTATAATAGGACAACGGACAGGACGACACCTTACAAAATTAAAACCGAAACAAGTTGTTACTGCCTGTCCGGGCTGTTTTATGGCATACTCTGCGAGGGCATTTCCTACAGGAATAGGGGGCAAAATGTTTAAACTACCACTGAGTGAAATGCTTGAAGATGCAGGAATTGAAGTTATTCATCTTTCAGAATATTTGGAGAAATTGATTAAATCGGGCGATATTCGATTTAAACGTAAAATTAACCGCCCTATTGCAGTTCTGCCTTCTTGTTCGACCGGACGACGAAATGAAACCTTAGGAAAAAGACAAATTTCTGAAGCCCAGAGCGAAATCCTAAAAAGCATTCCTGGAGTAAAATTTAAGGAATTATCCTATTCGGGAGACCAATCGAGATGTTGTGGTATTACTGCTAAATTGACTCAAAAAGTGGCATCTCTTACTGCGGCTTTCAACCCAGATCTCGCCCTTAAATCCCAACGGGAAGTTATAAATGATGCCATCGCAAAAGATGTGCGAGATGTCGCCACAGTCTGCGGCGGATGTGTATTAACATATAGTGATGGCCTTAATCAGCTCGGTAATCCGATACGTGTTTGGGATCTTGTCGAACTCGTTGGTTACGCAATGGGCATCAATATCTATCCCCGAGAACACGATCACATGCTCAAATGGATGCAACTCCATCCTCCCTTCATTAAACCTGGCATAATTCACGCACTCCCTCGGATAGTTGAACTGTCCTCGGATGCCATAAAATATTTACTTGTAAATTTTTAATAATCATTATCTTTTTTGAATTTCGTTAGTTCCATTATCTCGATAGTCGTGAAAATAGTAATTTGATTTTGTTTTTCTTTTAAACGTTTATCATTAGACCAAATGTCTGCCCGAATTGCTAATGCTAAAGCAATATAAATAGAATCTTTTGGATCTGGTGAGATCATATTTGCTCGTTCTAGAAAAGGTTCAATTTGCGATTTAGGGATAAATTTAATCCTACGTTTCAATAAAGATAAGAATTGATCAAACTCATTTTTGGAACGATGAGTTTTTTCTAAAATTATTTCCTTGTACTTTTCAAATTCATCTAAAAGAAATTCAGGCGCATAAAGACTGAAATTTCCTCCAACAAGGAGTTTGGCTGTAACGCTATTTTTAATTAGTGCAGCAAATAAGATATTTGCATCGATTACTAATTGTATGGTTTATTCACCAAAATAACGTTTAGCTAATAATTCACTTACTTTTCGTCCTAATTTTTCTGCATCTTCGTAAGTAATTTCACTTTCAGAGCTAAATGCGCGTAAAAATTTTAGGTCTGCTAGCTTTTGTTTAATGGAGGCACGAGCCACTTCAGACCAGTTTATTTCAGGGAATTCATTCATTTCCTTTTTTAATTTATCGGGGATTGATAGAGTTATATTTGCCATATTTTTATCCTATCCTACTTAAAGTAACATCATTGATACCTGTGAGTATATGTGTATTCACATAATATAAATTTAATGTTTTTCATTCTCCTTTTCTTTCAATGGATTTCGGCCTAGTTACACCTTTTTGGTGAAAGGCATTTACTTCCTCTTTGGTATAACCTATTGAAAGTAATATTTCATCGGTATGCTCCCCGTATCCAGGTGCTCTGAACCGAATACAACCAGGGGTTTCAGAAAGTTTGAATGGCATTCCGATGTATTTAATTTTGCCCACACGAGAGTCTTCAAAATCAAGAAACATCTCTCGGGCTTGAACATGTGGATCAGCCATTATTTCATCTAACTCATAAGCAGGAGAAATACAAATATCTATTTGTTTGGATAGTTCGAGCCATTCCTCGCGCGTTTTGGCTAGAAATGCGTTCTTTAGAATATGTGTAATTTCTTCTTTTAAGTCGCCCGTTGGTTGTGAATGGGGAATCAAGTCTTCTCGATTAATAACTTTACAGAGATTTTCCCAAAATTTTTGTTCAAGTGCCCCTACAGCAATATATTTTCCGTCTTTTGTTTTGTAGATGCCATATCCAGGGCGTCCTCCTGTTAGGCGGTCATTCCCTCGTATCGGTACCTGTTTTGAAGCCCAATATCGGGAAAACGCGTAAGCTAACCAGGTCATGGCGCCGTCCATCATTGCTACGTCGATGTATTGTCCTTTCCCAGTCTTTTCACGGGCAATTATTGCCATAAGGATAGCAATTGTAGCATTCAGCCCACCTCCTCCAATATCTGCCACTTGAACGCCCATTAACATAGGTTGATCAGGAGTGCCTGTTAAAGTTGCTAATCCCCCAACGCCTAGATAATTCACATCATGTCCTGGGAGGTCTTTATAAGGGCCATTCTGCCCATATCCTGTTAAAGAACAGTAAATGATTTTGGGATTAATTTTTTGAATTGTGTCATAGTCAATACAAAGTTTTTTCACAACTCCTGGACGAAAGGTTTCAAGAATCACATCGGCGGTTTCTGCTAAGCGATAGAAAATTTTCTGCCCTTCAGGGTCCTTGAGGTTTAGAATCATAGCTTTCTTATTTCGATTTAATGCGAGGAAAGCTATACTCTCCTTATGTTCACCTTTTGAAACATATGGGGCGCGCCATCGTAAATAGTCACCTTGATTAGGATCTTCAATTTTAATCACTTCAGCTCCAAAATCGGCAAGTAACATCGTTGCAAACGGTCCCGGTAACAGCCGAGACAAATCTAGAATCCGGATACCTTCTAATGGCAGTCGCATAAATTACGGTTTATTAGCAATAATATAAAATTTTATTGTAGATGTCCTCCATCCCTACTCAATTAATTCGCCAGAAGGAATTAAGCTATTCTCTAAAATTTCATTAAAATTAGATAGTTTCTCTAATGAACTTTCGTATAATAAATCTTCCAGTGACGCAAAACTATCGGCAATAAAGGATGTATGGTTTGATTCTGCATATAGACGGAGAACATTTCGGTTTCGACAAGGGGTAATATCGATCCAGCCATTTTCACGTCCAAAATAGATCTTCATTCCGATAGGGGATTCAATTAAAATAACATTGGAAAAATAGGCACTGAGATTATTTTTGATAATATCTCCAAAATTTTCAAAAATTTGTTCTTCGACTAAGATATTTTTGTAGAAATGGACGGGTTTTGGAAGGGTAGCGATTAATTTACTGAGCGATTTGGTAGTTCTTGCAATAATTTCAGTTAATTTCAAGGTTGTTAAAATGGGATTTGCATGTTTGGCGTATATTGGAAAGATGTATAATCCGTTATCACTGGCAACAAAATCAGCTCGGGTGGTTCTGAGTTTCAATAAAAGAGCGCCGTTATTGACGGGAACTCTTATAACACGACCATTGACTTGTGTAACTAGATCAGAAATGACGTTAGTTGTAGATTCAGTTACAATACAGGTGATTGGTTTCTTATCTTTGATGAGATCAGAAGTAAATAAGGTTACCAGCAAATCATTTCGCACATAGTTTCCTTTTTCGTCAAAAAAGTAAACGCGTTCACCAGTTGAATCGAACCAAATTCCAATATTTGCATTAAATTGTCTGACAGCTTGTGAAAGCTCCGAAAATGTTTTACTATAAGTAGATAGAGATTTTTTTGATAAATTGTAAGAATTCAACAAAATTGATTCAATCTCCAATTGATCTAAGACGTGATGTAATGTTCTTCCAATGGGTTTCGAGCCACAATAAGCGATAATCCGTAGATTCTGTGAAGCAAGCAAATCCTTATCAATAAATCGTAGTATTCTCTTCTGGAAAAAGCCTTGATCCCTATTAATGGCAGGCAATTGACTATTCTTATCGGGAATTGATATTTGGTCATCCGAAATCATGAAACCACGCTCCCTGATTCAGCTCTTTGAAACACCTTTAATGTTCTTCTCCGAGAAAATGGAAAAAAATTTGGAGAGTTAGAGTGGGTGCACCTCTTATTATCTATAAATTTTTATAGATACTGGGTTACCACCTCACTACATTTTGTAAAAAGTCTTCAAATTCCCAACAATTATTGATAATACTTCGCTATATTTAAAAGTAACTTCTTATATTTAACAAAAAGTAGTAAAAATTATCTTCTCTTTATAGACTCTATTTTGAAGAGTTCTTACTGGATTCAACGAGATCCTTCAGTAATATTCGAACATTTTGATGGGATTGGAGCCTATATTTTGCTTGTGAGACAGTGAGACCTATTTTGATGGAGTAGGCCGACTTAGGTAGAACTCCAAAAAGATCTTCATCGGTCCAATCATCTCCGATAGCTAATATAAAATCCCAATTCTTCTTTGCTAACCATCGTTGGGCAGCCCGTCCTTTATTTATTCCAGCATGTTTAATTTCAATTACCTTATTCCCTTCGATTATCTGTAGATTATAGTTGATTATTAAATTTGCGAGAACATCTGCGATCTCTCTAGCTTTGCTGGCTCCTAGTTCTGAATCCACTTTTCGATAGTGCCACGCTAGAGAATATTCTTTTTCTTCGATGAAGGTGCCAGGGGTCCTATCAGCATATAATTCGAGAATGGGACGTATCTCTTTTTTCCATTCATTTGATAGAACTTCTGACATTTCCCAAGGTTTGTTTTTTTCTTTGATCCAAACACCATGTTCTGCAACTAAATCTATTTCTAAATCGCGAAACCATCTGCTTAATTCACCTTTATTTCGTCCTGAAATGATAACTAGAGTGTTTTTCTTATCGCTGGTTAAATCCTTCAATAAATCCATTAATTCTTCTGCGATAAATGCATCCTTGGGATTGTCAAAAAATCGAATAAGAGTTCCATCATAATCGAGGAGTAAAAGTCGTTGAGTACTACATTGATAATCTTCTATTAATTGCTGCCTTTTGTCTGATGTTAATTTTTTAGTGTATATTTCTTTTTGAATTGCTTTAACGGAATTTAACGCTTCAATAAATTCTTCTGCCCATCGAATAACATTATATCTGCGTAATCGTATTTGCATAAGGCGATTACGTTTCTTTTGTTCCTCCTCTGGCATTGAGAGTGCTCTTTCTATTGCCTTCACAATCTCTTCTTTATTATTCGTATTTACAATAATCGCTTCACCTAACTCTTTCGCAGCTCCCGCAGTTTCACTAAGAATCAACACACCTTTCCCATCTCGCTTTGATGCAATATACTCCTTGGCAATGAGATTCATTCCATCTCTTAAAGGCGTAACTAACGCAATATCCGCGGCGTTGTAGAGTGCTACAAGTTTATTGAAAGGCACGCGTCTATAGAGATACCAAATAGGGGTCCATCCAATTGTACCATAAGTTCCATTGATTTTGCCGATTAATTC
>SUPS01000079.1:0-2922 GCA_005191415.1 Candidatus Helarchaeota ASGARD archaeon Hel_GB_A | reverse complement strand
ATTAATTGGTAATCTATTCGAGACAATGAATAGTTTTCTAGCCATAATTCTATCTCCTTGAAATGAGCCGTAGATCTAAGAGGTTGAATCTTTCTTATAAAGCGGGGCAAAACGAAAGATGATTCCCGCTATAAAAAGAATGCCCCCTAAGATAGGACAAATAACAAAAAATGCGTCCTCTGCATAGGTTTTCGTGATAAAATACATAATGATAGTCCCAGTAGCGCCTGAAATATTCATAAAGACGGTATTGATCCCCATATATGAAGCTTCTTGTCCGGTTTTGATGATATCTAAAAGGATACTGAAAGGAAAAACAAAGATTGCAGAAAACCCTACGGCAATAGCCGAAACGAAAATACCCCCCTGAAAAACAATGGGAATGACTGTAGAGGTACGTGTGAAATAAAAGAGAGTGCCAAAAGGAAAGATTAGTGCCATATACAGAAGTGCAAAGGTCATAACTCGCTGTTTGCCCCATTGATCTCCTTTTCGGATATATAAGAAGAAAAACACTCCGAGGATGATCATTAACACAATCGCTAACATCCCAAATTCGGTTGCCGATTCTAAACCGAAGATGGATGCTGCAATAGCGGGTAACGCTGCCAAAATTAGGTTAAATGCTAGATTCCAACAAAATTGGGCAGATTCAAAAGTTAAAAATTTTTTATCTTTTAAAATTTCTCCGAAAAAAATCCGTTCTTTTTCGGTCTCTTTCGTTTGAACTAAAGGTTCTTTAATAGTAAAAATAGTAATAAAACTAGTACTTAAGAAAATTAAGCTATATACAATACAGACCACAACCCAGGAATTTGTGAGATCATGAATAATCCAAGGAACTATGAATCCAGCAGCAGTCCCGAGCCCCATTAGCAGGTTAAATGCCCCAGACATTTTTAATCGGTTCTCAGGGGTGGTGATATCTGCGATTAGCCCATTATAAGGTATCACAAAAGCGTTAAAAAAGATAGAATAGATGGTAAAAATAACGATAAGATAGATGGAGGCAGTCCCGTAGGTTGAGAAATGTTCACGTCCGATCGGAATCGTGAGCATTATAAAAAAGAAGGCGACCAGAGGTGCAAAGATGACCATCCAGATTCTTCGGCGTCCCCAGCGCGTCTGCGTTTTATCACTCAAATAACCGAACAGAGGGCCTGCAAAAATTCCGATGATCAAGCCGAGGGTAATTAAGAGGTAACGAATAGAATCTTCCTCAATGGAGAATCCTAGCCCTCCCTCTGAGATAGGTCCGGTAAAAAAGTGGAACAGAAAAGTGAGGGGAAAACTTATAAGTAAAGAAATGCCAAAAGCGGTGATAGTGCAGAATAAAAAGCTCTGCTGGTTTTCTGAATATTGATTCTGTGGAATATTTTCCATTCTACGAACCTATTGTTTTGTTTTTTAGTTTTGAAAAGAGCCGTAATGCACTTTCAGCGGCTAATTCGCCCCCAATATGACGTGATCCAGTATCTGCGCAACAACAATAAAGATTTTCAATAGGTAATTCTTGTTTTGGACGATTTTTCCCAACTTGACCCACGATTTGGCTAATACCAATGACGACCCCCTCTTCTCCTGCGAATTTCTTGATATCCATTGGCGTAGTCGTGTCTATCCAGAGGATTGCATCATCAATATCTGGAAAGATATCCCGTAAAGAGTTGAGAATTGCTTCTTCCCATTTCTTATAATTACAATTTCCTTGTTCCGGGTTAGCGGGTGCCCCTGCCCCTGCAATAAGCAGCTGTTTTCCCTCAGGCGCAGCAGTCGGGTCTAAATTCGAGATAATTGGGATCATTACCATAACATGTTTCTCAGGAATTTCTTTCTTATACATGATATCTGCAAATTCTTCCAGATTCTCACTTGCGACATACATAATGAATTTCTCATTCGTAATCTTTCGTTTCAAAGCGACTTTAACCATGATGGTTGCCAAGGAATATTGATACGAATCTACTAATTTCACGTAATCTGAGGGAAAATACTTCCGTCCTACTAGTTGATTAACTGTAGCTTTAATCCCTGCATTAGAAATGACGATATCTGAGGGAATAAAAGTGCCATCGTGTAATTCAATACCAGTAGCCTTATTATCCTCAACTACAATTTTTTTCACAGGAGTGTTTAAATGGATTTTACCGCCATTTTTCTCAATGCATTTGCAATAGGTCTTTGGAATAGAAATAGTTCCCCCAATTGGTAATCCTGAGCTTTTAAACCGTTGAATCTCTTTCTGGCAATAAATCCATTCCCCAACCGAAGTTTGGAAATCAGGTGCCACAAAATAGAGCCCGATTATAAATCCAAAGAGTGAACGCACGCGAGGATCGGTTGTATATTCCGAAATGAAAGATCTCACGTCCATATCGTCATATTTTTCGATTTCAGATTCTTTCAATTGATTTATTGTAGCCAACATTTTCAAAAGGCCACTGACGTCCTTGTTCGGAAGATTAAGCTTTGGAATATCCTTTGGAAAATTAATAAATTTACCCATAAAATGAAAAACAGGACGAGGATTTCTCACATAAGTCCATTGAATTGGCATCCCAATCTGATTTAGGATTTCACCACAAGTTCCGTTCTCACAATTTGCGATGATATGACACCCTACATCGATATGAAATCCTTCTCTTTCGTAAGTACAAAATCGTCCGCCTGGTAAGGAATTTTTTTCAAAAAGCTCTACATCAAAACCCACATTTGCAAGTAATGCTCCGATACCGGAGCCACCAATTCCTGATCCGACAATGTTAACCTTCATCCATTATCGACTCTTACAAACTGTACACATGATTTTAAAATCATATTCTGCTAAGAGGTTGAGATTTTCAAAATTTTAATTCTCTTCCATGGTAAAATAATGAAACTTACTAAAGTCTTTATTAAATTATAAATCCAAAATTGATGGTA
>SUPS01000078.1 GCA_005191415.1 Candidatus Helarchaeota ASGARD archaeon Hel_GB_A | reverse complement strand
GATTGGGATTTAGTAGGATTTGTAAAAGCAAGTAACCTCCGAAAAAATATCCTTTCAGCCCTATATTCAAAACAAAAAACACCGACAGAATTATCTACTGAATTAAGAGCTAGATTAAGTTATGTTAGTAAAATATTAAAAGAATTAGAGGAATATAATTTAATCGAATGTAAAACACCTCTCTTAAAGAAAGGAAAAATATATACCATAACAGAGTTAGGGAAAATAATTCTTAAAAAATTATGATTTGAAAAAAATTTACAATTTTAAGATATTTATAACCATTTTTATCTTGAGTAATTTATATTTTTGGCATTTTTAATGATTTCTAAGGATTTATTCTCTATATCCTTCAACATATTTTTATTAAAAATATTAGCATCCACTAAAAAATAATTTCCTGTATTACAATTTACGTAAATTTCAGGTGAAAAAGTTTTTGGATTTTGTTTTAGTATATCTTCAATAAATGGATTTATTTTATTTCTCATATCTTCTTTTAATGCTTCAATTATTTCGCAATATCCCTTTTTATTATTATTTTTAAAATTAATAAAATTTTTGTATGTCATTTCTGGATTGATTATTGAATTGCGGCGCTTATTAATATCAATATTTACTAAACCATTACTTTTATTTCTGATTAATTGATATACATATAAATTCGTTTGGTCTGGTATGCCATTTTCTGTTTTAGGATCTTTTTTTTCAAAAATGTGAAATATTTTTATTCTTCTTGAATTTTCTATATCTTTTTTTACCTTATCCGTCCAGTAACCAAGAAGTACAGCAATACATTTCCTAATAGATGGATAAATTGGCATTAAACGTTGCATAGAAAGTATCCAACCACCTTTATCATAAAGATGTCTACCATCTTTTAACCATTTAACTTCAATTATTATTAGAGGTTGGTATTTATTATTACAAATTACCCAATCGATATCACGAGTCCCTTCTATTGAGGCTTCCATTTTAACATCATTAAAACAATTAATTTGCTCAGACGTTTCTTCTGTCTTATTGTTATAATCATTAGTAAATTTTAAAATAAGATCTCTAAAAGCGTATTCCAAAAGTTTGCCGATTTCTTGACCGAGTCTACTCGAAAAATCATTATATGGCATAGATTTTTATTAATAAAACTTCTAAACAAAAAGAATATTCTAAAATTATATCAATTTATTTTTAATTTTGTTGTAAAATATTACCAAATTAATTTAAATTTTCATATTTCATTTAGAATAATTAATTTAAATTATCTGCTCTAATGTCATAGAGTTAATATTTAATATTTCTGTAATTTAAGTAGTTCTTTCACTTGCGCAACGATTTTAGGCATGATTTGACCTGCCTTTCCATAGATTCGTAGATGCACTAAATTATCAAAAGGTGTCTCGCCTTCGTTGAGGATGATGACTTTCGCGCCCGCTTTGAGCGCTAATTGAGGACAATACGCCGCTGGCGTCACAACAAGTGATGATCCTATGACGAGAAATACGTCGCATGTCTTTGAATGATAGAATGCAGCTTCTAAATCTTTTTCAGGTAGGGGATCACCGAAATTTACGATGGATGAAATAATACGACCTCCACAATAGGGACATTTCGGTTGTCGAGGATGAACAGGTGAAGTACGATAACCAGGGCCCCAAATTCTTTTATCCCATCCTGCTTCTTCATAGGTCATCTTTCTATTGCATTGTAAGCAAACCATTAAAGTTGTGTTTCCATGGAGTTCTGCCAGCTTCTCTGGTTTTATTCCAGATTTTAGGTGGAGATTATCCACATTTTGGGAGATGAGGAAATCTAATATCCCGAGTTCCTGGAGTTCTACGAGGGCGTAATGGGCAGGATTGGGATCAACTAAGTGCCAAGGTTTTTTCGTTTTGGGAGGTGGCAGACCTTTATCACGCCGTGTCCAAATACCATTCGGACCTCGAAAGTCAGGAAGGCCAGATTCCGTACTAATTCCTGCACCTGTAAAGACCACTAATTTTTTCGAAGTGGCAATCCATTGAGCAGCTAATTCGATTTCCTCGGCACTCATCAAGTAAATAATTTATTTCATCTTATAAAAAGTCTATAAACAATTTGGTAAGATGTGAATTTGAATTGTATTAGAAGAAAAAAGATTAAAATGAATTTGGATTGTGTTAGCTCTCTCTCTGGACGACTTCTTGGATTTTACTATAGTATTTATTGATAAGGCTTTCTTGTACTGCATTAAAGTCAATATCTTTCCCCATAAAGAGGAAATAATAATCACGCTGGAGAATAGTTAATTTTTCCACGTACAATTTGTATATCTGGTTGATATCGAAAGTAAGAAGGGTCAATTGGGTGCCTAAATTTTCAATTATCGAGATAATACCTTCCTTCAGAAGATTAAAGAATTTATGAGAGGGTTCATCGCGATATGCTTGAATTAGAAACATTGAATGCTTTTCAAGAAGATTGACGGAATTAACGGTGGGAAAGTCTTTTAAAAATCGTTTTAGAATTAATTCTAGTTCAGATTGTTTAGGAAGGAACTTGGAAATACCCCACGAAAATGCTTCGATGAGGGACTGGAGATTATAAATTGAGGTTTTGAAAATTTTATATTCGATGCCTTCAAGAATTTTTGCAAATTCAGCTGAAAGCTTCTCAATTTGTTTGGAATAATCGACAATTAGATTTGGGTCCATTTTATTGAAACAGATAACAAAATAAGGAATATTCTTTGCATCAACTAATTTATAAATTTCAACGATTTCTTTAAAGTATTGAAGCGCTTCATCATAGGATTCGGTATCCTGAATGTCAATCACATAATAAAATATTTCAGTTTCAGAGAAAATAATCGCTTCTTTTTTCTTGTATTCTTCTCGGTAAATATCTTGTCCGCCTAAATCCCATGTGAGGATTTTAAACCCTAAAATATCTAGTTCTGATCGTTCGATTCCCTTCGTTGGTTTAATATCTGAAAGATCACTAAATTGGCGTTTTAAGGTTAGAATCATTGATGTTTTGCCCGCATTTGCGAGTCCTGCAAAAAGGATTTTAAATTGATCCATTGGCATCCCTTCAACGCTATTAGTTTACTATGTAAAGCTCCTTGCATAAAAATTCAGCGAATCATGGAAGTTATTAAGCTTACTCGAAAAGAATCTTAAAGAGCCACATTAAAGCGATTCCACCTAGAAAGACCAAGATTGTTCCTGCCGTTCTTTTAGTAGAATCTTCTTTTTTTAATTCAGGGATGAGATCTGCTGCTGCAATATAAAGAAATCCGCCAGCTGCGAATGAGAGAAGATAAGGGGCTATGGGTTCAATGGCAGCAATGACAAAGAATCCGACTATGCCTCCTATTACTGCAGTCAAAGCTGTTAAGAAATTTAGGTATAAAGCTTTTCGTTTAGAAAACCCGCCATAGACTAATACACCGAAATCGCCAATTTCTTGTGGAATTTCATGTGCAATTACCGCAGTTGTAGTAGCAAAACCTAAAGGGAGAGAAACGAGATAGGACGCCGCTATAATTAATCCATCAATGAAATTATGTACTCCATCGCCAATCAAGTTTAACCATTTAAAGGCATGATATTCACAGATGTGTTTTTCTTCTACATTATGACAATGATGGATGACTAAAATCTTTTCAATTAAAAAGAATAGAATAAATCCTAAAATGAGTGTTAGATAAATATTCAGGTTCCCAACTTCTTCTACAGCTTCTGGTAGTAAATGGAGGAATCCACCGCCTAATAAAGCTCCTGCAGATAAACTTACAAGAAAAATTACAATTTTATTCAGATATTCATCATTGATTCCTATTGTAAAGATACCAATAATCGCGATTACACTAACTACAAGGGTTGCTATAATGATCCACAGTAGTTCTAGCATTCTTTTCACCTATAATTTTAGAAAAAATAAAATATGAATTATTATTGTTATATACAATAGTGCATTATAAAATTTTGGGTTTCCCCAAATTTTCTAAATAAAAATAAAAAATTAAGTTGGATGAATTATGAGGAAGACAAAACAAATTTCAAATGTTTCTCAAATGCTGAGCATGTATTTAAAAGAATTGATGCGTTTACCAAAGGATAAACGAGTTTCTACAACTGAATTCGCAAAAAAATTTAATGTGCATCCATCTACTGTGACGGAACATTTTCAACGCTTATCTCGACTTAATTTATTGAACTATGTGAAATATAGAGGCGCACATCTAACTCAAGAGGGAATCCATCAAGGCGAACTCCTTATGTGGAAACATCGCATTTTAGAGGTGTTTTTCATGGAATTTCTTGGCTTATCTAAAGAAGATGCCTGTTCAGAAGCAACAAAAATTGATTTCTTTATCTCCTCTAATGTGATCAAGCTTCTATGCAAAAAAATGAATCACCCGCGGGTATGCCCTTGCGGTTTTGAAATTGCGTCTACCTATTGTGAAGAAAAAAGTTAGAACCTTTCTTTTGGCAAGACCATTAATATTTTTAAGATATCTGCTACTGCTTTAGCAGTTGGACTTAATTTTTCGATAGCAACTTTATCGAGTGTATCTTCTGCAGTGAGTAGATAGTAAGGGGACCTAATCCAATGAATTACATTTAATTTTCCTTGTGCCATCAAGTGTCCTGCTTCACCGATAGGCATAGTGCCAAAGAAATTATCAGGAATTACGAAAAGGTTTTCAATGGAATGGTCTTGGCACATTTTGATGACTGCGGCTAATAATAATTCTTTTCTACTCACAAATATCACGCCAGGCGCTAAATCATCTGTTATTAGAAATTCATGGGTTGTTGGATCATCGATTGCATGCTTAGCGCAGAGATGTTCCAGATTCACATCAACCAGGACGCGTTTTAATAGGTCCTTCCGATGTGATCTTGCAAAGGTTTCTGCCCCAATCCCCGCATACAAGTGTCCGGCAGTTATCAGGAATAGCAGGCTCCTAGGACGCGCGCTTCGAGGAATTTTCGACCATGCCTCTAATTGCGCGAGCACCATTGCTACTCCGGTCCCGTCTTCAGATGCCCCTTTGAATGCGGAATCGTGATGTGTGGAAACGAGGATCATCTCTTCGGATTGTCCTGGTAGGATTCCATAAATATTATGTGCTACAGCTGGCGATTGATTCCCTTCAAGAATAATTGTGCCGCTTGCCTCGCCAGATTGTACCAATTCCCGAAGCTCTTCTCCATCATAATTTCCTACATATAAACCTGGAATTGGTTTCATTACGCCATCATAAGGTCCCCAATGCGTATTTGTATTCGTTGGATGCCCTTTTAAAATTAGAATGATGCCGACAGCCCCATGTTCAACCGCCTGCCAATAGATTGACTCTTTGATTCGAGGTTCTCCTCCAAGCGACTGATGCGGAAAATTCATTCTGGCAAAGGTCATCACTCCTTTCGATTTTCGCGTTATAATATTCGTTGGATCTGAAATATAATATCCAAATAATTTCGCAAGTGCACCATATGGAAGTATTGGGAAATCGATGTCCCCAACAACAATTTTTCCCTTTACATTTTTCTTTTTGAAATCTTTAGGACGTCCCTTACCAACGTAAATAAGAGGAGCTGTGATACCTTTGGTATCGGTAAATCCTGTATTTAAAACATAGAAAGATGGTATTTCTTGCGTTTTTTCTCCAATAGTTACAAGTAACTTCCAATTAGTCGCTTGCCAGAGAGTAATTTTTACCTTTTGTTTTGTAACCTGTTCTAAACCTGCCGTTTTAAAGGTATTTACTAGATAATCCTCAATTTTGTGTGCTTCAGGAGTACCTATTCGGCGATGTGGTGGTTCACATACCTTCTTTAAATGTTCAAAGATTTCTCGTGATGTTGGAATTTGAAGAGAAACCGAAAGTACTTCAAGCTTTTTAGCTTTTTTCCGGGCTTTTCTTCTCAACCAGAGGATACCTGGCCATATCCTAAGCAAATGAAAAAAAAATCTACGAACTGTTATATGAAATTCTGGAGTAGGCTCAAACTCGTCTTGTACTTCGTCCATTCAAAATATCTTTCCCAATTATTTTTAATTCTTTCTTGATCATTATCTTTATGATCATAATTTAAGGATTTATTTCCATTTTTTGCAAATCAAAATTTTGAAATCTTTAAAAATTACTTTATTATGAGGTATTTACATGAAAATAAATACTATTTATTATGAGGATTGCATTGAGGGCATGCGGAACCGTATTGGCGAAGGTTCGATTGATTTAATTATCGCCGATCCACCATTTGGGATCGATTTTCACAAAATGGGGAATCAATATAATCGTAAAGCTGAATATGTCGTGAGAGGTTATAATGAAATTGCATCAGAGGATTATTATGAATTTATGTGGCAATGGTTAAAAGAAGCGCACCGTGTCTTAAAAGAAACGGGGAGTTGTTATATTATTTCTGGCTGGACTAATCTGAAGGATGTGTTGAACGCAATCGATGATGTCAACTTACATATTATTAATCATATTATTTGGAAATATCAATTTGGCGTTTTTACAAAGCGGAAGTTTGTCACTAGTCATTATCATATCCTTTTTACAGTGAAACATCCAAAAAAATATTATTTTAACAAAATAGAACATTATCCAGAGGATGTTTGGGTCATTAAACGTCCATATCGCCCAGGAAAGGAAAAAAACTCGACCAAGCTGCCAGAAGCGCTTGTAGAAAAATTAATTCTGTATTCAAGTCGAGAAGGGGATTTAGTTTTAGATCCCTTTATGGGGAACGGAACGACGGCCGTAGTGTGCGTTAAAACACATCGATATTATATCGGGTTCGAAATAAATCCCGATTGCCAAAGAATCATTGATCAAGAGATACAAGAAGCAAAATATATTACACAAACCCAAAAAACATCAAAAGAAGAACCTAAAACACAAAAGTCTATAACTCAATTTCTGAAATCATAAATGAGAAATCATATTAAAATAAAAAAAAAGGAGAGATTTGGAGCAGTTTAAACTGCTAATTTTATATCTGCTTTGGTAATAGTTTTTCGTTTAGCATGTTTTGCTAAAGCCAATGCCTTTTTGGTAATTTCAATTGCAGTATCGTTTAAATATTCTTGAAGAGCGAGTACTGCGTCTAAAGCCACGATGGTTGCATTGCCTTCATTTTTCATCAATCTACGCAAAGCAGTTTTTGTTATTACTTGTCCGGCTTTTGCCATATTTCTCCCTCATACATCATTATATCTTTTGCCAGATCAGGATGTTACCATCCTATAATCTTCAATTAATAATGTGGAGAAAAAAGGTATAAAAAGCTATGGGTTTTTTGTCCGAAATCTTGGATGAATTTTTGATCTTGATATGAGATTGCAATAGTTAGTAAACCTCATTGTATAAGTGATAATGAAATTTTACTACCTTCCTTACCACCTAAGAAAATTCGAATAAATTCTTTTTCAAATTTTGTATTGATCATAAATCTATATTTCAATAAATCCTGCCAAGAACATTCTATGTAAAGGAGAGATCTAAATTAATTAAAAATATTTAGAAGAGTCTAAACTTAGGATTTTAGTAATTTACTAAGTACAGGAACTATTCAGCTTATTTTTAGAGAATTTTTTTGATGAAATGCGATAATAAATAAGACATATTATTCAATTAAACTTTTTTTCTATTCAATTAAGTTTATATTTTTCATTTTCAATGGTATCGATCGAGATTTGATGAGAGAGACTGATATAAATTTTTTAACTCGGTTGAATGATTGGCGATTAATATTAGCGCAAAATATCTATGAACGTAATAAAAATCAAGAGTTTCAACTTCAAAATACGATCTTTAAACTGACATTTTCTTCAGATAATACCATAAGACGCAGTCTAAGTATAGTAAAGGAGAGTATCCAGCGACTTTTAGAACGGTTACTTATCATTCGATTTGCAGAAGATAATGCAATTCTTGATCTACCTACTTTAAAGACTTTAATCAATAAGGGGAATGCATCAAAAAGAATGGTGCCAAAGATGAGACTTTTAAGAGAGTTATTTCAGGAATGGTATGATTTCTCTATGAACCCAATTTTTGCACCAAATCACATCTGTGATCAAGTTCATATTGATGATGAAGTTTTAAACATACTTTTAAAGGAGTTAAATTCATGGCAATTTCAAGAGTTCAGTCCGCAATTATTAGGCTATCTTTATGAAACCTATTTAGAATACGAATTAATCTTACAAAATGGCAAAGTCAATTTCAAACGAAATTTCAAAGATCGTAAGGGAGGAGGAATCTATTATACGCCGCCTTATATCGTAGATTTTATAGTAAAAAAGACTTTACAACCATTTTTGGAGAAAATTGATTTTGATATACACAATGCCCATCAGAATGAGAAAGATGAAGTTTTATCGCGAATTATTTCGGAATTGCGAAAGATTAAAGTACTAGATCCTGCATGTGGCTCGGGTATTTTCTTAATTTATGCTTATAAATTAATTAATAGCTTTTTTAAAGAGTTAACTGGAGCTCATATACCCGATCTTCCAGAACTCATTTTGAAACATAATCTTTTCGGCGTAGATTTAGACCCACACGCCGCTGAAATTGCATCAATTAGCTTATTCTTACAAGCATTACAAACAGGGGGTAGGGGGCATCGTCAGCTCCAACCTATTATTAAAGTTGGTAATGCGCTCATTGCAGGCGATAAGCATAGTTTAGAGCCTATCTATGGCGCCGAATGGGAAAAAATAGATCCTTTTAGTTGGGAAAATGAATTTCCAGATGTTTTCAACTCAGAAAAATTTACAATCATTATTGGTAATCCTCCTTATATTGCGTGGAATAGAATTCCGTTCAGGCGAATGTTTGAGACAGGAAAGTATCTCGATTTAATTTACGAATGTCGTCCAAACCATGGAGATGCTCAGCCTAATATCTATCTCTTCTTCTTGGTTAGAGCAATAAATCTAATAAAACATGGAAAAATTGGATTTATTTTGCCCCAAGAATGGCGGTTTGAGAATTATGCCAGAAAGTTCCGAAATTATTTTTTGAAGAAATCAACGAAAATAGAAATTGTCCGATTTAATCCGCGCTTTAAGGTTTTCAAAAATCGAAGGAGTGGCGTGGGAAAGAAAATTGGAACTAATTCCCTTCTTTTATTCCTGGAAATAGGAGAGAGCCAAGTGCCCGAACAAAAATTAATAGAATACTACATTGATGAAGTAGAGGAGGAAAAAGTTATTCGTTATCTTGAAAATCCTACCGTGTTAGAAACCAAATCGACCATAATTGTTAAAAATTTCGATGAATTGGTAGATCAACCATGGGTTTTCGCCCAACCACAAGAAGAAGCATTAAAAAAGAAAATTGAATCTCTTCCCAATCTCATTTATTTAACGAATACTTCATACTTTTTAGTGAAAGGTGGATTCCAACCACCCATCAATGAAATATCTAAATTTCAAATCACTTTCGAGGTAGCCCAAACCCTGTTTCCCCAAGAACAGCAATATATCTATCCTGCAATCCTTGATGCGTCAAATATCCAACGATATTATCTCAATCGCCAAGATCATTACTGGATTATTCTAAATGATTTCACATCGGAAAAGGATTTAAGACATTTGTGTCCCAATCTCTATGAATTACTTAAAAAAAGGATGGATAGTACCCATCCTTCCTTCTGGACTTTTCCGAATATCCGTAATTTTGAGTTAATTAAAAAATACCCTGTAAAATTACTCTGTCCTCGCACGGCATCTAGACCATCATTTTGCCTTGACGAATGCAAGACTGTCTTTAAAGGGACGAATACGATGGTTATTTCTTTGAAACTACACCCCTACTACGTTCTTGGAATTTTAAATAGTACGTTGGCTAACTTTTGGTATATGAAATTCGGCTGTGAGTACCACGGCGAAAAAACTAAAAAATTTGAGCCTCAAAAGGTTCGTGAATATTCGCTCCCAATCGTTCACCCCCCTAATAGAGAAATAGCGCAGCAATTAGTGACATTAGTCAGGAAATATCTTTCGCTCAAACGTAAAGAAATGGATGAACATCAAAATGTAAAATCGGAATTACGGACACTTGACGATCAAATTGATGAACTAGTTTTCACGTTGTATAATTTAACATCCGAAGAAATACAATTAATGAAAATGAATAATCTGAAAAATTAGATCATAGGATAATTTTTACAAAAATAAGAAGTGTAATTTATGACACAAAATAGGACCGAGAAATTTTTTAAAGTTGGGGTCAATGTAGAATGCCCAAAGGTTTATGGGAATACTTTAAGCCTTTCATCCTGCTTGAAATGTGATTTTTTTAAAACTCTCGAGAAGGGAAAGGTCATTTGTAATTTCTTTCCAGAGGAAGAAAATAAAATCCATCCTAAAAATAAATTAAATGAATTAATGGGAAATGAATGGCTCTTTTTTACAAAAACCGTTTTGAGAACATCTTATCCATCAGAATACGGTCATACCTTAAGGAAAAAACATTACGCAAATAAACCACCTCAGTTAATGAAGCATATTATTGAATTTTTTACTAAGTCGGAACAGACCGTATTAGATCCATTTGCAGGAGTGGGAGGTACTTTAATAGGGGCATCTTTGTGCAATAGAAATGCAGTTGGTATTGAAATTAATCAAGAATGGGTTGAAATTTACTCGAAAGTCTGTGAAACACACGGAATTAAAAAGCAAGAGATGATACTTGGTGATTGTCTCGAAATTATGGAAAGATTTTCAGATGAGGCAAAAGAATTTGATGCGATAATAACTGATCCCCCTTATAGTCCCGCCTTAGAAAAAACACTTTGTGACGGGAAATACGGGTGGGCACGGCGCCATTCGAACTTTGAAAATTTCTCTGAGAACCCTAAAGACTTTCGCAATACGACATCTTTCGATGATTATTACAAGTTAATGGAAAAAGCAGGGAAATTGATGTTTCAAATTTTAAAGCCCGAGAAATATTTAGTAATTATGATTCGGGATTCATACCAAGCTAAGCAGTATATTCCAGCTTCCTTTCATATCGCAACGCGACTGGAAAAATTTTTCACATTCAAGGGGATCAAAATCTGGCATCAAACGGGAGCACCTGTCCGCCCTTATGGCTACCCCTTTTCATTCGTGCCAAATATTGTTCATCATAACATACTCATCTTCAAAAAAGAAAAGTTTTAGTGTCACTTACCTCCTTAGGACCTTCAGAACTATTCAAAAAAGCCGTCTTCATTTTTAGGTAATCCTCGTAAAAGGACTGATTCGTAAATAGATGAAATGGGACTATGTAAATTAGATTCTGCCTCCTGCTTTATTTTTTTGATAACTGTTGCTTGGAAAGGATTTCCAAACAATGTAAACGCACCCCATATAAGTAAAGATAGCTCTAAACCAGAATATTCTCCGTTTTCACATTTTTTCTTTATTATTTTTCGCGCCTTTGCAAGTGCTACACTTGCGGTGTCTCCAATAAGCCAATTCAAATAAAATTGTATCATGAAATCACAAGTAGGACCATCAAAGGTTACCCAGTTACTCATAATCATAGAATTTGCGCCTGCTAGCAATAACCCCCTCACTAACCCAAACATCTCGTCGCCCTCTATTGTCTTACTTATGCCACTCTCACACGCAGACAGAACTACTAAAGGAGCACCCCTGAAATTAATCTCAGAGATGATTTCCGAAATATACAATTTTTCAAGGTTGCTAAAAAACAAAAAGCTCAAATAAGGGTCTCGACCTTCCCAATAGGCATGTCCCGCGAAATGGATGAGCGTATAGTCTCGCGAGCTGGACAATGCCTTAAATTTTTCTTCCGTAGCACTTTCCCGCCAGAGGAGATCATACTCAATTACACCACTCGATTGCAGTAATACCTCGATGGTTCTAACTTCTTTTTCTGTATAGGTGAGATTGAGTGATACCCCCTGCAATTTATCAGCATAGTTCGGATTAGCAATCAGCAAAGGGCGTATTCTACGCACTTCTTTTTGCTTCATTGCTTTTTCTAATGAAATCCGGAAAAGATCTAAGCTGAAACTCTTAGAAAGAGCGTATTTTATTCCCCAATATTCTTCGCCATCATATATTAGCGAAAAAGGCAATAGATGTAACTGTTTATGTGGAATAACTATCAAATGTTTTATTTTTTGGTTCTTTAGGATGTCTTGAATGTTTTCAGGAATGAGATTAGCGTGCATCATTTTGGATAACTCTTTCAATTGTGCCTCCGCTTGTTTTATGAATGAATTATTATGGGTCTGGTGGTATTTATTTATTAAAGCATAGATCTGCCGATATTCTTCTATTATTTTCTCTAGAGTATCTTTTGGAAGTTCTTTAACCCCTAAAATCATCTTTTCTCCATTATAGAGAAACACTATACCCAATAAATTTCTTGAATAAATAAACTCAAGGACGCCCGTATCTTTATTATCCCGACACACCTCTCGAAATATGTTTCGGAACTTCTCAAAAATCTGGGCTCTATTTGCATACGGAAGCGTAATGCTGCGTGTATCTGGGCATTTTTCGTACAAATCAATCTTTAACTTTTCTAATTCCATGATATATTTTTGCCTATTCCTTTCATAAAGATCCTTTTTGCTGTTAAAAGTTTCCTTAGAGATTGTTTTTGTTTCTAATTGCTCTTCTAGAACTTTAAAAATTTCTCGATTCTTTAACAACTTGCCCCTTATCTCAGTAATCTTATCAAGTAATTCTTGCCCTTTTACACATCTACCCATCTTTCCCTTTGATAAATCCTTTGATTTACTCTCTAATTTATTGGAAACTTCTCTACACTTGAGATACTCAACTTCATTTAATAATTCGATTATTTCTTTTTCATTTAACTTTTTAGCTTTATGTTTGTTTAAAAAGATTGCTAATATTCTGTCCATTGTGCTAATAAGTGGATATTTCAGTTCAATTCTCAAATCTTCCCGTTTTATCTCATAAATAAATTTTTCTTTTATTTCAATTACCTTTTGGTAATATTTCAAAGCCTTTTTTTGTTGCCCATTTTCCAGATATAGATCCCCCATTTCTCGCATACAGTCAATTTTTAGTTTCAAAAAACCATTTTTTTTAGAAATTTTTAGGCACTTCTTAAAATATGTAAGTGCTTCTTTCCACCTTTTTGTAATTTTAAGTGTATCTCCGATCAAATAGAGGCAGGATGCTTTTCCATATACATTGTTTAAATTTCTAAAAATTTTTAGACAATGCTCCAATTTTTCGAGAGCTTCTTTATACCGGCCTAGAGATATGTGGATATTCTGAATATCTATAACACACCATGCTGCCGCGGATTGATCTTCTAATTCTATAATAATTTTAAGACGTTGAAGATGATGCTCGAGTGCAGGTTTCATATTTCCCAGTATATATAAGGTTTCTCCAATCTCTCCGAAGCAATGAGCTAACAGTTCTTTATTGTTTAACTCTCTGGCAATATCCAGGCTTCGTTTAAAGTAAATTATTGAATCTTTTTCTCGATTTATTCGGTTAAGGATAACCCCGATTGATAGAAAGCACTCTGCAATCCCCTTCTTATCATTTAACATTTTATAAATTTTAAGGCTTTCATTATAATATTTAAGAGTTTTATCAATCTGTCCCGCTATTCGAAAAATTTCTCCTATCTTTCTAATACAACTAGCTTGATAATGCAGATAACCTAGTTCTCTTACGATTTCGAGACTCTTTTTTAAATGTATTAGTCCCGCCTCACACTGATTCATCCAACCTAGTTGGGTTCCTATTTCCATTAGCATTCTTGCTTCATTTTCTTTGTCTCCCAGTTTCCTAAATATTTTGAGAGCTTGTTGTAGGTATATCAACCCCCTTTTTTGCTTTCCTTGATTGAGGAGAATGCCTCCAATATTTGCAAGGCAAAATGCTTCCGATTTTTGGTCGTTTATCTTTCTAGCAATCTTAAGACTGCATTTTAACTTGTTCATCCCCTTTTTTTGTAACCCCATATCGGCAAGAACCCTACCTATTAGCATGAGGCAGTTTGATTCTTCACTATGGTCATCTAGCTTTCTTGAGATTTCAAGGCTTTGTTTTAGGTGTGCTAGCGCTTCTTTATTCCGCCCCAGGAAATGAAGAGTTGTTCCTATGCTTTTGAGATACTTAATTTCTTCTTTCGGATCATTCATCTTTCTCTGAAGCTTGAGGCAACGCTTATAATATGCCAGCGCTTCCTCATACAGGCCCAGATCTTTAAAAAGATCTCCTATAAAAGAAAGATTTGTAATTTCTCCTTCCTGATAGCCTATTTCTCTAGCAATCTTGAGATTACGCTTATGGTATTTAAACGCTTTCCAATATAGACCTTGCATACCCATAAGTAATGCTATAGCTATGAGACAATCGATTTCCCATTTCTTATCTCCCACCTTTCTAAAAATTTCTAGTGCATTTTGTAATTTTTCAAATGCTAAATTCCAATTAGTTGTTAGAACCAGTTCCCTTCCTTTTTGAAACAGTTCAATTCCATCTTCAAGTAATTTTGTAAAAATTGGATTATTTCTATAGGATAAGTCTTTTATAGATTTAGATTCCAAAACGCTATTGGGGATATTGGTTAATTGGTTTGCCTCTACAATTAATTTGCTGAGGACAGGGAGATTACCGAGATATTCAGGTAAATTTTTAAAGCTGTTTCTTTTTAGATTAAGTAATTGAAGAGAATTTAACATTTTAAAGGATTTAGGTAATATTGTTAATCTATTATGAGATAAATTTAGTTTCCTAAGATGATGTAATGCCCCTATTGGTTCTGGGAGTGTTGCTAATCTATTATGAGATAAATCTAATTCCTTAAGATGGGTTAATGCGCCTATGGATTCGGGTAGCGTTGTTAATCCATTAAAAGATAAATTTAGTACTTCAAGGCTTTCCAATGCCCCTATTGGTTCTGGGAGTGTTGCTAATCTATTAAAAGATAAATCTAATCCCTTAAGATGGGTTAATGCGCCTATGGATTCGGGGATACTTGTTAATTCATTATCAGATAAAACTAAAATCTCAAGACTTTCTAATGTGCTTATAGATTCTGGGAACGATATTAATCTATTAAAAGATAAATCTAATACCTTAAGATTGTTTAATACGCCTATGGATTCGGGGATACTTGTTAATTCATTATCAGATAAAACTAAAACCTCAAGACTTTCTAATGTGCTTATAGATTCTGGGAGCGTTGTTAATTGATTTTTTTTCAAAATTAATACCTTAAGATTTTTTAATACATCTTTAAATTTAGGGAATTTTGTTAATCTATTAGAAGATAAATCTAATACTTCAAGGTTATTTAATGCCCCTATTGATTTGGGGAGTTCTGTTAATCTGTTATTAGATAAATATAATTTCCTAAGTTTATTTAAAGTACCTATTGATTTGGGGAGTTCTGTTAATTTATTTTGAGATAAATTTAATGTCTCAAGATGGGTTAATGCGCCTATGGATTCGGGGATACTTGTTAATTCATT
>SUPS01000325.1 GCA_005191415.1 Candidatus Helarchaeota ASGARD archaeon Hel_GB_A | reverse complement strand
TTCTTCTTCCAATTCATTTTCAACTCCTTTGTTATCCATAAAAAATTCCTTTTATACATTCAACGAGTAAATAATTTATCTTCATTTTAATTAAATTTATAGCATTTGAAATGTTTAAAATGGCACGTATAGATAGGTGGCAGATTTGAATAAAGTAACTAAAGTACTTTTATTATTGAAAGATATGATTTATGAATCGACGAGCCCAATGGAAATAATTAGATTCGCAAAATATTATCGAAAGAAAGGGTTAGATGTAACCGTGGTACTTTGGGGGAGTATGGGGATTTTGCTAGGAAAAAAAGGTAAAAAACATAGAATGCGCTATGAAGAAGAAGTAGAAGAATGTGTTTCAATGGGTATTAAGTTTTTCTGCTGTGATATGGGCGCAAAGATTATTGGATTGGATGAATCTGAATTAATGAATGGCGTAAAAATGGTACCTTCTTTTAGAATAGCCGACTTATTACTAGAATATCAAGAAGCGGGACAATTAATATTCTCCTTATAACAAAGAATTAATTATCAAGAGGTCATAGAAATGGAATTTGAAGAGATACAAAAACGAATAAAAACGCTTATTGAAGGGCCCGTTCAGGCAATTCCTGAAGAAACTATGGCAAAAATTCGCAAAGAAATTGAAAAAAAATGCCCTACATCAAAAGAATTATTTAAAGAAATGAAAACATGTATTCCTGGCGGCTATGAACACCAATTAGTTATCAATGATCCCTTTGCGTTAACAATCTCTCGAACTTTAGGATCAAAAATGTGGGATGTTGATTCAAACCAATACATTGACTGGTTAAGCAGTGCTGGGGCAATTATTCTTGGCCATAATTACCCACCGCTTCGTGAAAAAATAATCCAAGTCTTACAGGATGTTGATCCCGCAGTCTATTATACCAATGAATATGAACTAAAAGCAGCAAAATTGATCAAAGAATATGTCCCTTCTATCGAGCTTTTTAAATTTTTTCAATCAGGAACTGAAGCTGACATGGCTGCAATCCGACTCGCACGTGTTTACACCAAAAAAAAGAAGATCATCAAAATTGGTGGCGGATATCATGGTTGGTCTGACCAATTAACTTATGATATTCATGTTCCGTTTTCAGGAGACCTTGAGGCACATGGTATTCCGTCTTGGTGTTTTAAGGATATTATTGCCGTGCCCCCTAATGATCTTGATGCGATGGAAGCCCAATTTAAACAATTTGAGAAGAAGAAAGGCGTGGCAGCTGTCATCGTTGAACCGCTCGGACCTGAATCCGGTAATATTCCAGTAGCTCCTGACTTTAACAAAGGCGTTCAAGAACTTTGCGAGAAATATGGAGCTCTATTTATTTTTGATGAAGTTGTTACGGGTTTTCGAATGGATCTTGGTGGCGCCCAGAAATATTTTGGAGTGAAACCCGACCTTACTACGTTTGGCAAATTATTAACTCATGGACATCCCTCTACAGGGGGGCTTGGTGGGCGCGCGGATATTATGAGCTATCTTGCAAGCGGTGTAGAAGCTGGACAAGAAAAAGTTCTCGCTACAGGCACCCTTTTGGGGAACCCTCTCACAGCGGCGGCTACTTATTGGACACTTCAATTCATTAAAAATGAGAATGCCATCGAAAAAGCTTCTAAAATGGGGGATAAATTGACTGCTGCACTCAATGAACTCTTCGAGACTCATGGATTTCCCTATTTTGCTTATAATTTTAAATCTGTTGTCCAATACAAAACTTATGCCGCAATTAATATGGATATTCGAATACCCGGAAATATCGAAAAAGCATTATATCGAAACGAATGTGTCAATCGAATCGCCACTGCTTTACTCGGACAAGGTATCATTACTAAACGTGGTGCTAGTGCTTTTACTACTTTAGCACACACTAAAGAAGATCTCGAAAAATTTATTCAAGCATTTGATACTGTGTTGAAAATGATCCCTCATTAACTTTTTTTTGAAAATATTTCATTACAAATCGAATATTGGATTTTTTTAACCGATTTTTTATGATTAAAAAAAGTTAATCAAAAAGATTATTTACAAGATTAAATCTATATATCCTCAAGAACTGGTCTCAAGAAGGAAAGTTCATGATTGATATTCCCTTAGAACATATCATAAGCCTTATTATTATATCTATTACCATCATTTTATCCTTTGTTATTGGGAAAAAAGCTCTTAATTCCTACCGTGAAAAGGGAGAAAATTCAACTCTAATAATCGCACTTGCATCTTTTTTCATAGCTTTTGCAATGATATTTTTAGTCCTTGAACAGGCTTTCTTATCAGAAGGGCTTCCGTTATATGATGAATTTTTAGGAATGACCATTTTTGGAGGTATCGCAACAATTATAAGTGGATTTGCCGTAGTTTCATTCGATCTCTTCGCATTTAATATGGTTTTTCCAAAAAAAGCCGCCATTTTAACAACAATCGCTGCGATTGTTATGAGTATTTATCTTATTTTCTGGTGGGCGGATCCAACACGGCATGTTGAAAACGGAGAAATTGTTTTTGATGATCTGTTTGGGATTGGTTATCCATTTACGCCGTTATTGAGCTATTTTACATTGATACCACTTTTTTCGATTCCTATCTTCGTATTGCTTTATTATGCAATAAAAGTTCGTAGTGAATCTCCTGTTATGAGTAAGAGAGCTGCATTACTTGGTTTAGGTGGTTTTGCATTAGCTACTGCTTATACGGTTGAATTACTTGGAGTAGATCCTTGGGTTACTACAGGATTTAGAACACTATTTGTCATTGCTTCTGTAATGTTTTATTATGCCCTTTTTAAGATAAAGGAACAGGAATAACTTATAAAATTCTCTTCTTTTTTTAAAAAACCTCAGAATTTTCTCATTAAAATAGGTTTAGCCGTATAAATTCTACAATGGTAGATAGTCATATAAGATAACATCTCCAATGAATTGCAACTTTGAGCCCTTTTAATGGATAATTTATTGCATACTCGAGTTTTCGCATGCCAATATCGAGTAAAAATACTTCATGATTATGTTTAACCTTTGTAGTACCTTTGAATTCAAGGCCAATTTCTTTTTTGCCCTGAAATGCATTTATAAAAAGGAAATTTTTCAAAAAAGAAAAATATCATTAAAGCAGAAATTTTTTTTACCCAGTCTGAAATTTCGAAGCGATTTTTTCGTCGGTACTTTTTCTTGAAATACAT
>SUPS01000077.1 GCA_005191415.1 Candidatus Helarchaeota ASGARD archaeon Hel_GB_A | reverse complement strand
CCTAAAGACTTACAAAGCAATTATACGTAAATTTAATTAATAAAAATAAATTTTATACGGTTGGATATTTCATGAGTTTGGATGAGATTCCCGATAGAATTTTCGTATCCTTGGGACGCCGAGGATTTGATCCCGTAAATCCAAAGCAGTGCCCAAAATGTGAGCTTTTTGGACCTGGGGGATTAAAACTATTAGAAAAAAAACTTTATGAAGAAGTTAAATCTGAAGAAGGAATTAAACGAGTAATAGATTATAAAATTCGTTGTTTGCAATGTAATACCATTTTCTATATTAGATTACAACACATTATTCAAAAAATTGATGGTGAGGAGAAACGAATAACCACTTTAGTAAATATTTTAGACGAGAAACAAAATGACCTTGGATGGGTCGGGAACTTTTAATTTATTACTATGTAAAAAGTTTAAATTCTTAGCATTATAAAAATTTAATTAGTGATCCAGAAGTTTAATTAGTGATCCAAATGAATACTAAGAATATTGTTAAAATTACAAATAAAGGAATGATCAGCATCCCTGTTAATTTTAGAAAAAAGTTCAATTTAAGGGATGGGCAATACATGATGGTCATAGAAGATGAGGGCTCATTGAGATTAATTCCAATAAAAACTATTGAAGAGCTCCAAGAAGAAGGTCCATCTGTAGAGGAAGTGTTAAAACTAATAAAAAAGTCACGAAAAGAAGATTTGGAGTTAGAAAAATAAATGGCAAAAGGTATTTGCCTTGATACAGGGCCCCTTACTTTATTTTGTTCAAAACCAGTTCCAAACGAAATTTCTGACTTAATGAAGAAAATAAAACAAAATAAAATTAATGCACATATTGTTTGGCCAATTTTAATAGAAGTTTATAAACATCTCTGTATTTTAAAAGGTAAAATTTTTGCTGAATCTGCGATTATATCATTATTAAATAATAATCCATTCATTTTAGTCAATATAGATATGTCTTTATTATTAAAAGCAGGCGCATTAAAATGCCAATACCGAAATGTTTTATCATATAACGATTGTATCGTAATTGCTTATTCAATAAACAAGAAATTGATATTACATACCACAGAAAAGGATTTTCCAAAAATTCCTAATTTGTTAATAAAAAAATATAGTTTCTAATCTTTAGATTCAATGCATCTTGGTTTTTATTATAAAAAGTTAAACTAGTTTTTCCAATGCCTTGAACATTGGGTCTGATAGTAACGCTAATGGAGGTGTATAGCACCGTTCGGTCTGCAGTATTGTTTCTATGGGAATTTTCTCACGAATTATTAAGGTTAGAGCATTAATTCGCTCTTTTACATCTTTCTCGCTAATAATTTGCGCTCCAATAATATGATTTTTATGGGCGTGTATTTTGAAAAAGATATTTTTCCACCCTGGTATGTACTTGGATTGCGAACTGCCCGCTGATGTGGCTGACTTATATGAAATACCTGCTTTTTCAGCACTATTTGTATTTAATCCTACCGCACCGACTTGTAATCCTCCAAGATATGTAATAGAAGGACTAATTGTTCCTTTGTAATATGCTTCTCTACCAATTATGTTTTTTGCAACAACTTTACTCTGGACAACTGCACTAGAAGCAAGTGCACTAATAATTGGTTGATTTGTAATCAAATTCTTTGTTTCTATGCAATCTCCAAGCGCGAAGATATTTTTTACACAATTTCCAGACATATAAACACACAGATTCTCATTAGTTTTAATCCCACCTGTTGGACCAATATCGATGCCTACCTTCTTAGCTAATTCCACGTTAGGTTTGATCCCTGTTGAGAGCAATACAATATCTGCAGGTAATTCCTCTCCGTCATCCAAGATAGCGCCGGTAACTATTCCATTTCCCTTGAGTTCTTGCACTTTTTTCCCAATAATAATGCGAATACCTTTCTTTAGAAGCCATTTTTCAACTAGTTCACTCATATCTGGGTCTAAAATCGCAGGTAACACCGAAGGAGCTAATTCTACCACCACCGTTTGTATATTATTAGCTGTAAAAGCCAAAGCCATTTCCAGCCCAATGTAACCCGCCCCGATTACAACCGCCTTAGTACATTTAGGCATTATTTCGGCGATTTCCTTTCCATCTTTATAACTCATCAACGTAAAAACATTTTTAAGCTCAATACCTTTAATTGGGGGTATATTCGGTTTTCGCCCAGTGGCAATCACTAAATAATCGTATCGAAAATCTTCTGTTTTCCCGTTCTCATTAATTGTTTTAATCTGGTTATTCTTAGAGTCGATATCGATAACTTCAGTATTCATCAATATCTGAACATTATTTTCTGTGAAGAATTCAGGTGTGCGAAGTATTATATCATCAAATTTTTTGGTAATACCTTCCAAGGCATATGGTAGCCCACAAGTAGAATAGGCAACTTGATCTTCTCGAGTAATACACATCATATTCATACGTTTTTTGGTTTTTAATAAATTGTAAATAACGTTCATGCCGGCAACGCCACTGCCGATCACTATCACAGTTTCGTTATTGCGAGTGCTTTTTCCACCCATTTAAAAACCTCTTAATAATAATCTTCTCTTAAGAAGATTAAGATTCAATAAATTTATTTTTAATCCCATTAGATTCCATGAAATCTGATTTTGTTTTTAGGAATAGAAGAAGGAATAAAGTTATAAGTGTAAGGAAAGTACAAGCAAAATAGAGGGTTGGAAGGCCAAAGATAATATAAAGAGGAGAGCCTAGTGAATATCCAAGAAAGCGAAACCCATTGGCGATTGATGAAACAGTTCCTTTTGCCATTGGATCTAATTCAACAGTGAGGGTGTTGAAAGCAGCCCAAATCACGGCAGCACCAGTTCCCATGCAATAAAAGAGAATAAAAAAGGACAAAAAGGAGTTTCCAAGGGAAAATAGAGAGAGTGAAATTGTTAGAATAATTGCTCCGATATAGGCTGTTGTTTTTCGGCCGAATTTATCAGTAGATAGTCCAGCAAAAGGAGAAATAATTATTCCTGAGATTCCTGCAGCAGCAAGGATAAGTCCTGTTTCAGAGCTGATTTGATTTTCTGGGAGTGCTGGGAAAAGTAGAGAATACCTTTCTCCGATGGATGCATTTACTCCAATATAACTCATAAAAATGATAAAGCCAATAATTGCAAAAAGTAAAATATTTTTAGTGATAGTATTTTTCATCTGGGAAAAGAATTCACGAACTCCTCGTTTTTTTGGAGATGGCAAGGGAAAATCCCGAAAACAAAACCACAGGGTAATCCCTATCAGGATAGAAACACCTGCAATGATATAAAAGATGATCTGCCAACCGAAATGGGCTAAAAAGCCAGCTGAAAGTGGACCAAAGGCGACTCCAGCGGTGGTACAGGCGCCAAAGAATCCCATAATTTTTCCTCGCTGGGAAGGGGAAGATAAATCACCCACAAGGGCTACAGTGACGGGGAAAAGAATTCCATAACCGAGCCCTTGGATTATCCGACCAAAGATAAAAATTTCAAAGGTTTGGGAAATTGCAATCACTAATGCACCTATGCCATATATTAAGAGACCGCCAGCGCAAATAACCTGTCGATTGAAAAGGTCAGAGATAGTTCCGGAAAAAAACTGGATTATTGCAAATGGAATCATCATAAAGGTAATAGAAAGAGTGATTAAAGCATAAGATGTATTCAATTCAGTTTCAAGGAGGCTAAATAACGGGATAACCGCATTTCCTCCAAATGGACCAACAAATGCAGCAGCATAAGCAATCAAGAGCTTTTTTAAATCCACATCCATCACAAATTTCCAATTTCAAAAAAGATTTCCTATAAATAAAAAAACCAAAGAATTTTAAGGAATTTGTATAGGAGGAGCATTTTGAAAGAGAAAAAAGAATAAAAGCTTTTTTTGGGCTAGGACTATTTTCTCGATACAAAAAGGCATATTAAAGAAATTTTATCATTTTCAGGTAGTTTATTCCTGGAATGTCGCTTGGAATTACATCCTTAAGAATAAATCCGGACTTTTTATAGAGATTTATAGCATTTTCATTATGTTCGTGGACTTTTAAGTAAATTTGTGATACATTTTTAGAACGTGCAAAATCAATACATAGTTGAAGAAGCTGGTAACCTATACCTTGTCCTTGTGCGGAGGGGGTAACGATTATGGGACCGAATTTCCATTCATTAGTAGGTTCTTTATGAATAGTGGCAAAACCTACTGGAACACCGTCTTTTTCGGCAATAAACATTTCGCCTTCAGTTTTGTGAATTAGAGAACTGCGAAATAACTTGAGAAATTGATCAGCGTGGATTTTGACTTTGTCTCCATATAAATGAAAATATCCCGTGAGGTAAATAGAATAAACATGATCCAAATCTTTTTCTTCAAAAGTGCGATAAATAATCATTTTATCATCAATTTAATTATTTGAAAATAAATTTTCTGCTAATTGTTTAAGAGCATTAGAAATTAATAGGACTAATTGTTTTCGAATTTCTGGATTTTCACGTAAATCGCGTCGAATTTCGATAATGATTGGGATATTATTAGTTATTTTCGCCAAATGGAGCGAGTATTCGACCGCACCCCATTTCGAACTATAGATAATCCATAAATTAGGAATTAAAGGACGACTAGCTCGTTCAATAAATTTTGTAAAATTTTTAACCAAAATATTTTTGGATAAAGCATCTCCAACAATGATCATAGGATGCATAATTCCTTTAGGGGAAGCAGTGGCAATTCCATGAATATCAATAACAATGCGTCTTTCATTAGGGCGAAGATATTGTGAAAGTAATTCAAAATACAATTTTGCCAAAATTCTATATGATAAATTCTTATTCACCCATTTTTTCGCAATAAATTGTGGATAATCTTCTTTTCGGGTGATATCTACTTCATAACGTGAGATAGTAGCGTCCAGCTTTTGTTTCCACTCAATATAATGTTTGCGAATTTCGATCCGGAAGGAGGGAATAGAGAGGTCTCTGAGCCGCGAGTAAATTGCTGTGGCAATCTCGCGAGTATACGGCTCGAATTCGGCATGGGATGATAAGATAATTACACGTGGATTGCTAGATCCCTCTTTTCTGTAAAAGTAATCTGTTAATTTTTGTGATGAAATAGGGAGAAGATAAATACTGTCATCGATTTTAAAAAGTTCAATATAGTCATCCTTAGTAATACCTAGATTTTGGGCAAATTGTCTGCTAATTTTTAAATTATAGCTTTGATGGAGGCTAGGATTTACCTTAAAAATAACAGGTCCATGATTGGTAGAAGAGTTTTCATTTTGTAAGTTTAGATCTTCCATTATTTTTGGACTTACTTCAATTTGATTTTGATTTTTTGAGAGTAAGCTTGTCACTTTACAGAGCACACGTGGGAGTTCTTTCTTTTTTCTAGCATCCATCAAGACTTTTTATCGTAGTATTACATAAAAATTATGTGTGAGTAGCTCTGTTTAGGAGGTTTTTTTATTAGTGATGAAAAAATTTGGTTATTCGGGACAAAAACATATGAAATGCGACGAATTTGTGAGGAATTAGAACATTTAGGAGAAAAATATAGGATAGTTAAGTGGGATGAATTAACAGTCCCATTGGAGAGCTACCCGACTTATGTGCTAATTCTTTATTTGGATATTATGCGATATAGAGATGATTTAATCTATGGATTATGTATTTTGGAGGAATTAACAAGAGCTGGCGTTAAAATTTTACCTCCATTAAAAGGATTTTATAATAGTGATAAATTTGCAAATTATCTGCTTTGGCATAGATATCTAAGATCAGCAATCCGAATGCCAGATACTCTTTGTAGTATAAATTTGGAAATAAGTAAAAACTTCATGAAAAAACACCAGAAAATTATTTTTAAGCCTATTAGTGGATCTCAAGGAATTGGAATTGAAATTGTACAAACTGAAACGCGCTTAAAAGAGTTATTAGAACATCATCATACTCTCTTTTTGCAAGAACTTATTCCTGATCGAGGCTATGACCTTCGAACTCTTTTAGTGGGAGACCAATTTATCATCCAGTATGCTCGCTATAATCCTCAAAAATTTTTAAAGAATATTCACTTAGGGGCAATTCCAAAATCGATACAGGACATGGAAAAAATTGATCCTGAAATTCAACAATTTGCTGAAGTATCGCGAAAAATTGCAAGAGAAGTTCAGAAAATCGCTGAAATAGATATAGTAGGAGTGGATACGCTCCCTTCAAAAGATGGAGAACTCTATCTGCTGGAATGGAATTCAGTACCCGGCTTTAAAGGAGCTGAAGAAGCTACCCACATAAATATAGCAAAGGAAATTGTGAAATTTATATTCAGTGCTTAATGATTATAATGATTTTTGACTTTTAGAATCGTTTCGTATAGTTTAGTAGCAAGCGAATGGATATATGGTTTTGCCTCAAGACCATTCAGCCATAGTTCAGGAATGCAAGAAATCCCATACTTCGCGCCAAGAATGCTACCGATCATTGTTCCATAGGAATCAGTATCTCCTCCTAAATTGATAGCGTGTTCAATCGCATCTTTATAGGTCGGATATCTGGAAATAATTGCAAAACATATCCCTACCGTCCTCTTGGCAGAAAATCCTGTCTTTAAAATACGAAAAAGTGGTTGATTTGAATTTTGAACCTTTTTTAACACTACCTTTAAATGTGGCGCGATTCCGTCTTCTATTTGCGCAGCAGCACGAATTCCAGCCTTCAGAATCTCAGGGATAGTTGAATTTGGTTTTGTAGCAGTAGCCACAGCTACAGCAATAGCACAGGCTCCTGAAATAGATTCAGGATGAAGGTGAGTAATTTGAGCACATAATTGAACATATTCACAAATTTTTTCGAGAGATTCATCCGCATAAAATAATCCTAAAGGACCAATTTTCATTGCTGCGCCACAACTTGGAGAGTTTCCTCCAGAAGGAATGATATTATTGACAAGATTTCGGAAGGCAGTCCGCGAAGTTCTCCCATACCCGCGATTGGGTATCTTGCCATCGAGGAACTTTCGGGCAAACTCTACCAATTTATGCCTATAATGGTGAACATCAAATCCTTTCGCTTCGATAAGCGTTTCGGTTAAAAGAAGGATTTGGTCAGTGTCATCTGTCCATTGTCCAGGTTTTTTGGATCGGTGTATAGGTTTTTTATAGCAATTAACCCAGCCGCCATATGCATCTTGAATTTGCTGATAACTAAGACCTTCGGTTGGCATTCCTAACGCATCACCACAAGCCGCCCCTAAAATTGACCCTTGAACCTGTTCTTTTATTATCATTTTTCGTTGACCCTCTGAAAGGTAGTAAAATATGTAATCATGTAACCTAAATCAAAATTCGGAACTCTTTTTAATTCTTAATGATTGGTTAATAAATAAGATATAGATAACGAATAAGTGAATTATCGATGTCACGGTTATTCCACTTATATATCGTCAATCGGAATGGACTTTGCTTATTACATCAGAAATTTGGGGCGATAGATGTAGATTCGGATTTGGTTGGAGGGTTTTTCAGCGCAATTCAGCAATTTATGCAGGATGTGCTTCCTATAGGGGATGCCCAAAGTATTAAATCGTTAGATCGGGGAGATTTTAAATTACTAATTGAGCGGGGGAGGAAAACGGACATTTTTGGAATAGTGATTAGTGAAAAGGAGGATGTACAAGTCCGTGCGAAGTTGATAGAAATTATTTCGGAATTTGAAAATAGATATTTGGAGAAATTAACTAATTTTACTGGAGATGTAGAGGAATTTCAGGAGTTTAAGAGTTTCATCCTGAGCAAATTCCCCTCGCAATTGATTACGCCGAAGCACATTCCAGAGATTGGTTTAGATACTGAATTAACATCACAAATAATTAATGGCGAAGTTAAATCAGTTGAATTGGGAGGAATTAATTATGCAGTAACGGATGAACATCGAAAAATTCTTCAGTATATTGATGGACAACGGACAATCGAAGAAATTTCTGAAGTCACTCAAATTTCAATAGAGAGAATTATAGAGTTTATTTCGTTACTCGTGTGGCACAACTTATTAAAGCTCCATTTTCGCCCGATTATTCATGATACGGATATTTTTAAGACGAAAGATATTAGCCTCTTTCATGCGGATTCCTTAGAAAAACAACTAGTTAAGAAGAGATTCGGCGAGAAAGGGATACAGTTCTTAATCCAGAGTAAAGGAGGACTATCAATCAAAGATTTAGCAGAGCTATCGGGGCTAGATATAGAAATTGCGAAGCGAATGGCTGCAAGTTTTCTGGTAAGTGGGTATATTCAGAAAGTAGGAAGCGAAGAGGATACGACCATTGTTGATTTGAGAAATTCACCGCTGGCAATTTATTCCCAAGTATTGAAACGTGCTAAAGGTGAAGATATAGGGGATTTATTAAAGACTATTTTTAATGCAGGTGTAAATGCTGGCACGGATTTTTGTCAAAATACCGATTTACTCTATGAATCGGAAGGAATGTGGTTCGGGAACATGACCGATGTGATAATTGAGGTGATTAAATTTTTCCACGAATACATTGATTATACCTACGACTATTCTGATGGGACGCTGACGATTATCTCGCGCGACTGTTTTGAGTGTTATAATTTTCGATTTTATGAACCATTATGCTATTTTACGACTGGATTAATTAATGGAGTATTTAATTTTTGTAAAAGCAAGAAGATGGTAGAAGAATCGATTGAACTGGATGCGAGGGAAGTCGAATGTAAGGCAGTGGGCGCTCCAGCTTGTAAGTGGGTTATTAAATATGTGCGGAAATGAAGCGTAGGGAGCGTCGGCGACTAATTGAAGGGATGATGAAGGAATGCTGGATGTAGTAACTCTTGGGGAGGCAATGATCCGGTTTTCTCCTCGGAATCATGAAAGATTCGAATTTGCAACGTGTTTAGATTTCAAAGTGGGAGGCTCGGAGGCAAATGTAGCAGTAGCGCTTTCTCGATTAGGAGTAAGAGCAGGTTGGGTTTCAAAACTTACTGATAATCCGCTTGGAAGAAAAATCGAGAACGAATTGAGACGATGGGATGTAAATGTTGAGAAGATAATTTGGACATCAGCTTATCGAATAGGAACTTATTATGCCGAATTTGGGGCTGATCCGAGACCTACCAACGTAATTTATGATAGGAAGGGGTCTGCCTTTTCACACATTCAACCTGAAGAAATTGATTGGGAGTATTTGAAATCGTGCAAAATATTTCATACGTCGGGAATTACCGTGGCGTTAAGCCAAGATTGTGAAAGGGTTGTTAAGAATTGTTTAGAATTTATGAAAGAAAATCAAAAAACGACTTCATTTGATATCAATTACCGAGCAAAATTATGGTCCCCAAAAGAGGCAAAAACTAAATTGGAGAAAATGTTACCCGATGTAGATATTTGTTTAAGTTCAGAGAAAGATATCGATTTAATTTTTAATATTAAAAAGGATCTTAAAGGGAAATGTGAAGAATTATTGGAGCGATATTCCTTTAAAGTGATTGTTTTAACGCGAGGACCGAATCCATCGTATGCATTGGATGATACGGGAAAGGAATATTTAGGCAAAGGATATCAACCCAAATTAGTAGATCGGATAGGAGCTGGAGATGCTTTCGATGCAGGTTTTTTGTATGGGTATCTTTCTGGCGATTTTCAAAAAGGAATACGGTATGGAGAGGCAATGTCAGCCTTGAAATTTTCAATTCCAGGGGATTTTCTTATTGTTAGTAAAAAGGAAATAGAAGATTTTTTGCAGAAAGAGCGCATTTTGTTAAATCGGTAATTTCTTTTTCAACTTTAAAAGAGATTATTGCCAAAATTTTTTAAAGGACTCGTATTAATTCTATCTATAACGGCGTTATAAGTGGAGAAAATTATTTATTGAGATGATTTAAGTTGAGCGGAGAAAGTAGTGAAATTACCCCTAATAAAACCATTGATACAGTAGGATTATATTGTCCGGTTCCTCTTTTTCGCACCCGTGAAGCGCTTGAATCGATGCAAGTAGGCGAAATCTTAGAGATTTTTGCGGATGACCCCGCAGCAGAATCAGACATACAGAGTTTCACAAAAAGAACTGGGCATAAGTTACTAACAATTGAAAAAGATGGGGATGTATTACGATTTTTAATTAAAAAAATGAAATAGGTGAAATAATATGAAAGATGAAAAATTTATCTTATATGTTCAGACTTCTGATAATCCAGAACGTCAATATTCACCCCTTGTTCTTGCTCAAATGGCTAAGAGCATGGATCTTAAGCCAAAACTATATTATTTAGGTACAGCATTACGAATTTTAAGACCTGGGGAAGCAGAAAAAATCAAAGTAGGAGATTTTCCATCAGTAGCTGAAATGTTGAAACAGACATTGGATATGGGCATTGAAATATTAGTTTGCGAAGCCTCGAAACGAATGTTAGGTTGGGAAAAGGTAGATTTGATACCCGGTGTAAGAATAGTAGGCGCTGCAACATTGAATGATTTAGCGTTAGAAGCAGGAGCAACAATGTGGTTTTAATCAAATCATATAAGATTAAAAATGAGTTGATAGGATAAAAGATGGGTAAAACAATTTATTTAGATTATCAGGCATCCAAGCCAGTAGATTCACGAGTCGTTGAGGCAATGTTACCTTATTTTACGGAAAAGTTCGCAAATGCTTCTTCTCTTCATACCGATGGCGATATAGCAACGGACGCGCTAGAAGAAAGTAGACAAAAAATCGCGGAATTTATCAATTCTCAAAACCCTCGAGAAATAATTTTTACATCGGGCGCGACTGAATCGAATAATTTGGCGATTATAGGATATGCCTTAAGAAATAGGCGAAAAGGCAACCATATTATAATTTCCGAAATTGAACATATCTCAATTCACAACATTGCAAAATATTTACAGAAGAACGGCTTTGAAGTTTCAAAAGTGCCAGTCGACTTTTATGGAACAGTTCATCCTGACAAAGTGCAAGAAAAAATACGAGATGATACCATTTTAATCTCAATTCAATACGCGAATAATGAGATAGGAACTATTCAACCAGTTGCAGAAATCGGTGAAATTGCACGCGAACGAGGGATTGTATATCATTGTGATGCGGTAGCAGCAGAAGGAATAATTCCTATAGATGTTGTGCGTGATAAAATCGATTTATTAACACTTTCTTCAAACGATATCTATGGTCCAAGAGGGTTGGGGGTCTTATATGTCCGAACTGGAGTGATGTTGACTCCTATTATAATTGGTGGGGGACAAGAGAGAGGGTTGCGATCTGGAACAGAAGATATCGCGTCTATCGTTGGAATGGCTAAAGCTGCTGAAATCGTTCAGGAAACAATGGAAATAGAAAGAAAGAGATTAACAGAATTAAGAGATTACTTAATTAAAAATATCTTGGAAAAAATTCCTAAATCCTATTTGAATGGGCATCCGAAAAACCGACTTCCCCATAATGCTCACTTCAGATTCGATTATATTGAGGGTGAATCTTTATTGCTATCCTTAAAGGATGAGGGAATTTCCATTGCTACTGGATCTGCATGTACATCTAAAACGTTGGAACCATCTCACACGCTCATTTCAATTGGATTGCTCCATGAAGAGGCTCATGGTTCATTAGTAGTCACGATGGGACGTTATACGACACGCGAAGACATTGATAAATTGATTAAAGTTCTTCCAAAAATTGTTGAAAAATTGAGAAAATTATCCCCATTAGCTGATTAAGGAGTGAATTGTATGAAATCAACAAAATATTCTAAAAAAGTATTGGAGCATTTTAGGAATCCACGGAACGTGGGAACATTAGAAGGCGATGATGTCGCCATAGGAAGAGTAGGAAATCCCGTCTGTGGTGACCTGATGGAAATATATATTAAAGTTAAAGATGATGTTATCGAAGATATAAAATTCAAGACTTTTGGCTGTGGATCAGCCATTGCAACAAGTAGTATGATAACAGAACTCGCAAAGGGAAAGACGTTAGATGAAGCATTAAAAATTACGCGCCAAGATGTGGCGGATGAATTGGAAGGGCTCCCTCCTATCAAAATGCATTGTTCTAATTTAGCCGCAGATGCACTTCACGATGCTATTAAGAATTATCGAGAAGGCAGGAAATTAGAGCCCGTTGTAGATGTTCCGGCGAAACCTTGTGCAATACCAGAATCTAGAGAAATCATTGGGCTGGAGAAATTTTTAGGAAAGGGAGTTTATTTCACTTATGGAAACTTAGAAGAATTTAGAGATAAAAGGGTTTTGGTCATCGAAAATGGAGAACCGAGTATTGAGTTAGCTATAAAATTAACTGAAGTTACTGGTAGGGTCATATTTATGACACCCTTAAAGCGAATACTTGCATCTTCTGAACTCAAAACAAAACTCAAGATGTCTGACGTAAAAGTCTTAGTAGAAGGGGAATTAATCGAAGTGCTAGGCGATAATACGGTCGAAAAAGTGAAAGTCCATGATTTAAATGAGGATACTGAGTATGAGTTGTTCGTGGATGCAGTAATTATTCCTTAATTTCCTATTTTTTTTAATTAGAAGTCTTGTAAAATTGATAAAGCCCTTTTATAACGGTTGTCAATTCCCCAGCGCTATGATAGACAGGGCCTCTTTGAAGGATTTGTTTTACGGTCTTGCTGTCGAATTCCGTAAGAATTGTGAATAAAAAGATAGGACGATTCAGTTTCTGTTCAAGTTGTTGTAATTTTTTCGCAATATAGCCTTCTATTTGCTCAGCCTCAGGAATTACCATCTCGCCTTCCCCTAAATTAGCCACGATGATTGCATCTACTTCATCATTACTGAATAAAAGTTTCACAGGTCTTAGAATCGTATCAGGTTCGTACGAACCGGAGGCACCAATGTCGATTGGATTTTTAATGGATGCTCGATACGCAGGTATTATTTTTCGCAGGCGTCGTTGAGTTTGTTCTGAAAATTCGGGGACCTCAAAACCTGCCCTCGTTAATGTATCGGTAAGCACTACTCCAAATCCAGCTCCGAATGTAATTATTCCAATTCGCTTCCCCAGTAAAGGAGGATGTGTGAAAAATGCATGAGAAAGGGGTAATATATGTTCGACATCCCTAATTTCAATCAATTTTAGCTGTCGTGATATGCATTGAAATATTTGGTGTGATCCGACTATCTTTGCAGTATGCGACCTAGCAGCCCGTGCAACCGCTTCTGAATCCCCAGTTTTCCACACGATGACGGGTTTCTTATTGGCAACTTTTTGCAAGACTTTTCTGAACCGAGCTCCATCGCGGACACCTTCAATGTAAAGGACAATAACTTTTGTAGTCGGATCGTCTCCAAAATATTCTACATAATCAGTTATTGTCAAATCGATTTCATTACCCACACTGACGTATTTCCCAAAGGTTAGGTTTCGAGGACCCCCCCAGTAAGATAATGCCTGCCCTATATAACCTGATTGAGTGATGAACGTTACGGGGCTATCTTTTAAGAATTTATTCGGTTGCGAACTGACGTTAATGCTATTTTTTACATGAAAAAATCCATTACAATTGGGTCCTTGGATGCGAATTTTGCGTTTTTTCACGATATTTTCTAATTCTTTTTGTAACGTCTGTCCTTCTTCCGCCTCTGCATATCCAGCAGTAATAATGGTTGCTACTTTGACATTATTTTCAATTGCCTCTTCCAATACAGATATCACTTTAGGCGCTGGCACGATTATTACTATAAAATCCAATTGATCCGGAATTGCACTAATATTTGGGAAAGTTTTAACTCCGAGGACAGTTTCATCTTTAGGATTTACTAAATAAACCTTACCATTCTTTCGGTATGCTAATAGGTTTTGTGAAACCCAGTTTCCCCATGACATCCGATTGTTACTTGCACCTACACACGCACAACAACGAGGTTGAAAAAAGTAATCTAACACATGCATACAGCCGTACCAATTGGAAAATCCTTCTAAAATTTTACGATATAGAAAGAGGAAACAAATGTAGTGGGAAAAATTAGGAAACTGAAGTTTTAAATCCTCGTATTTGTAGAAGTACGCCAATTATAGATAAAATCGGAGCGCCTATTATCATAATATCTGTCGGGATACCTGCAAATACAGAGGCTTGAACTTCTGGTAAGGCAAAGACTAATCCTAATTCAAATAATAGTATGCCAAAGATTATCATAATAGAATTTCTCCGCACTTCTCCGCTTGTGCTCACGGCTAAATAAACATACATAAATACAATTCCGAAGAGGATTAGGAGGTAGAAGGGAATTGTTATATTCAAAAGGAGTTCATAATGTGCGACATCAATCGTAAACCAAATTGAAATTATAGTGGTAATTGGCACAAGGATCGTGAAAATATATTTAGTTCTCGTAAAGACATAACGTTCCAAGACGAAATAAATTATCGTTAATCCGATGTATGAAAACAGGGTATAACCCGTCTTTAACCAGAAGTTCCATCCAAGTTCAAGATAAGGAGGGTTTAAGGAGCCTTCAGGGTTAAAAAAGAGCCGGATAATTTCGCATGAACGCGCGACTACAAATAAAATATAAAATATTGCGACTCCTAAATAAAAATTCATTTCATGTTTTTTATATTCTCTCAGAAAGATGATAGCAACCAATACCATCTCGATGAGATTGATAAACCATAAAGTTAGAATAAGTTCCGTACTACTCATTTATTTCAACTTCTTTGGAACGATTTTAAGATTCATTATGAGATTATTTATTTTTACATCTTTTTTTTAATGTTATGTAAGGAATTATAGAAATTTTGAGGGAGTGATGAAATGTATAAAAATGAATAATACCAATTAAGATGAGCGAACGAGCCCATAAAAGAAGATGATGCCACCTAATAGCATTAAAAGGGGAGACGCAATTAGATAGATGGGATCTGTAATTTCAAAAAAGGTTCTGCCATGAGCAGTTTGCCCTGCCAGAAAAATAAGAATCCCGATGGCAATTAAGAGAGAATTTTTACGGATGTTTCCGGTGCCTTTATATGCGATGTAAAAATAAATAATGGGAATAAATAATCCAATAACTGGGATAAAAATCGTTTGAACGATATTTTTATATTCAGAAGGTATTACGATCAAAAGAATTACATTAATAATTGCTAATATAGTAAAGAAAAATTTGGAACGGGTAAAGATATACCGCTCAATGGCAAATAAAAGGAAAATGATACCGCCAATTCCTACGATAGCGCCTAAATCCCAAAAAAATTCATCTTCAATATAGATAAAATCATAGAAGAAGTATAAAATCCTAGCAATCAAATGTACCATAATGAAGATTGCCATTCCAAGATAATAATCCCGTTGACTTCGTTCAAAATCAGGCGTAAATGCCTTTCGGGTAATAATTATCCCGAAAATAACGCTGAACCCGAAGAAGATAAACCATAAGACCATTGAAAGTTCTGTGAGCGCCATTCCATGTATTCCTCATTTTTAATACAATTTTTCATGCTACGTATATTTAAAGGTTGATCTCTTATGAACAAAATTTGTAAAATAGCATCAAAAGGAGTATCTTAGGTTTCTTTCCTAGTTTGATTGAAGTTTAATAGATTTTTAAAGAATTTAATGT
>SUPS01000324.1 GCA_005191415.1 Candidatus Helarchaeota ASGARD archaeon Hel_GB_A | reverse complement strand
AAATGCTGATTTAAATCTAATCGTAACAAAACCAATGCGAACCTATTTTAAAGTCGGTCGATTTGCATATCTTCCAAATGGATATGTGGATCCATCAGAATTTCCTCCTGTGCCACCACGATCTGACAAAAAATTCGTTATTCTTTATGCAGGTTCGATCTATCACAATTGGAAGCCACTATTAAAAAATTTTTTATTAGCAATAAAAGAATTTATCAAAACCCATAAAAACCTTGAATTGACGTTTATTGGATACAATCATGATAAAATTTTAAAACCTATTATGTCGGAAATTGGCTTAAATTTAGAAAAATTTAATTTTAATACTCCAGGTAAAATACCTTATAAAGAATGTATTGCTCTTATAAAGCAAGCTTCAGTTACTTTAATCTTTCGACCTTCTGATCTCAATTATGCCTTGGGAACTAAAGTTTTTGATTATATTCATTCAGATGCCCCTATCCTCGGAATTTTAGAGAATGAAAATGAAACTGCTAAGTTTATTCGAAAGGCTAGTTTAGGTATTGTTGTCCCAAACAACTCACAAGCCATTTTAGATGCATTAAACAAATTAGCTAATGGTGAAGCTTTTCAGAGGAATTGGAATTTTCTTAAGAAATTTAATCGCCGGGAACTCACTCGAAAATTAGCGAAATATTTTGATAAAATCATGGAAGTTGCTACATGAAAGTTGTATCGATTGTAGGTACTCGTCCTAATTTTATTAAATTACTCCCTTTAGCTCCAAAATTAGAAGAAAAATTTGACCATATTGTAATTCATACAGGACAACACTATGATTATGAGATGACACAAATCTTTTTTGAATCGCTACCTTTACCTGAAGTTGATTATCATTTAAATTTAGATAAAAATTGGTCAGAAATCCAAAAAATTTCAGAAATTATGATCCAACTAGAAAAAATTTTATCACAAATCAAACCTAATTTAGTTTTGGTTTACGGAGATGTTAATTCGACATTAGCTGCTTCGCTCACTGCTTCAAAATTACAATTACCAATAGGACATATTGAAGCTGGGGTTCGTTTGCATGAAAAATTACAACCAGAAGAACTTATTCGTATAATTGTTGACAATTGTAGTGATTTGCTATTTTGCCCAACTGAATCTGCTTTATCTAACCTGAAAGAAGAAAAAATAAGTGGTAAATGTTTTTTTGTAGGCGATGTGATGTTAGATGCATTCCTTAACAATGCTCGGTTGATCCACAAATCTTCCATCTTAAACCAATTAAATCTAAAAGCTAAGGAATATATCCTTGTTACAATTCATCGAGCTGAAAATACTGATAATGAATTAAAATTGGAAATGTTAATCGATGCTTTGGTAGATTTTAATGAAATTTCAGTTTTTCCGTGTCATCCTCGTACTGAAAAAATGTTAAAACAATATAACCTCTTTAAAAAAATTAAAAAATCAAAAAATCTAATATTACTCCGCCCAGTTAACTATTTAAATTTCTTATCTTTATTATTAAATGCTAAAAAAATTCTCACAGACAGCGGAGGCGTACAGAGAGAAGCTTATTTTGCAAAAGTGCCTGTTATAATCTTATATGCTACTCCTCTTTGGCCTGAAATAACTAAATACGGAGGCGGCATCCTTGCTAATAACAAAAAAATGATTTTAGATGCCCTCCAGAACTTTAAAGGTGTTGCAAAAAGGGCAGGATACGGCTTTGGCGATGGACATGCCGCCGAGAAAATTGTACAGATAATAGAAGAAAATTTACCTCTTAAAAACCTGATTAACTAAATTTTTCAACTTGGTTTTTGGCATTCAATATCGTTTTATCCATATTAATGTATTCCCATTGTGCAAATCTACCAACAGGAATAATATTATTCGCAGTAAGGTACTCAAGAATTTTAGGAACATTCTTTTTATGGTCTAAATCATAAATAACATATGCATATTTTACTATTTCTGTGTAGAAAACTTCTAAAGTATCTTTTTCTTTAATTAAATTCGCATTTATCAAACCAGAATGGATTAATTCTTTTGATTTTTCAATATTTATTGTATCATTCATGGGAAATGTTACCTCAATCATAATAGAACTCTTTTTTGGAGGTGTTGTTTTTTCGGAGAGATTCATCGGGAAACTAAGGCGATGAAAGATATAATCTTTCTCAGGAAAATATAACCAATGTTTATCCGTAATATTTAGCCTATCTACCCCTATAGCTGCAAATAAGAGTGAATTATGCACTAATTTTCTGGATAACTTTAAAATATCATTAGGTACATCTTCTATAATTTTAAATAGTTCAGGTAAAGGGATACTTGAAAAGATTTTTTCAAATTTATATTCTTTTTTCTTCTCATTTTCCCGTATAGAAATAATTATTTCATTTTTTCTTACCCTAATATTGATTACTTCCGCATTACATTTTAAATTCTTAATGTGAGGGACAAAAGAATTTGGAATTGCCCCTATTCCTCCTTTTATAGGGTATGAGAAAGTTGCATTAGGACCAAATGCTTTATCTTGAATTCCAGAGGCGCCCTTCTTCATTTCTTCTATATTAGGGGATGGAACTCTGCCGGCGATCCAATGATAATCCATTTTTTTCAAATCATACTTCCAGATCTTTTGGTTGTATGGAATCATATAATGTTTTCCTACACCTTCTCCCAAAACATTTACAATCCACTCATAAAAATTATGATATTCCCTAGGATTCTCTTTAGCTCTCATTGCTCCTGAAATACATTCATCAATCACATTTTGAGGTAAGCCTGCTAAATTTGCCTCAAATGGATACTCTACATGTGTTCCATAGATATAAATGAATGCCTTTCTTATTTTAGTCGCAATATTATCTCCTAGTAGATTATTTACTAAAGATTTAACGTATTCATTTCGGGTAAAGAAAATATGGGGCGCATAATCAAATGTATAGCCCTTTATCAAAAAACTTTTACACAAACCGCCTGGATGAGAATCTTTTTCAAAAATTATATAATCTCTATTCTTCAAATGGTAGGCCGTACTTAAACCTGCTAAACCAGCTCCTAAAATTCCAATCATTTCATATCAAACCTAAAGAAATTTTTAATATTTCTCAGATTCTAATAATCATAATAAAATTTCAAAAAAAAGCTTTCTCAAAATCAATCAGTATATGATAAGTTTTCTCTGAAAATATAGTTTTTTCCGAACAACAAGTTGGCAA
>SUPS01000076.1 GCA_005191415.1 Candidatus Helarchaeota ASGARD archaeon Hel_GB_A | reverse complement strand
GAAGAAGCTATTAAAGAAAAAAATTATTTATTAGCAATTAATTATTATATTCAAGCTGCAAAATTTTCAGAGAAATTGGGAGAGCAGGATTTAGCCAAGAGATATCAGAAAAAAGCCAAAGCACTGAAAGAGCTCGCTGAGGAATTATAAATAAAAGAGGGTACTAATATATTTTAAAATAAAATTTTTTGAGATGGAAAGAATTTGACCGAAACAAGAAAAGTTTGTATAGTGGCTGGAAATACCAGCCCATTTGATTATAATAATTATCATATGACAATTGAAGGAATGGCTGCCAACGTGATGCACGAGACTATGGAGGATTTACCTGAGTTTTTATTAAGGGATATTGATTTTGTAATATATTCCCATTTCTCAGTACATTTTGGTAAGCAATTAGCAGCAGAGTGGATCATTCATGATCACTTAGGACTTGTTGGAATACCGCATTTCAGAGTTGAAAATGGAGGCAATACTGGTGGTTCAGCACTATATGCGGCATATTGTTTAGTAAAGGCAGGGATGGCGGATGTCTGTCCAGTTATTGGGTGGGAAACCATGGACAATGTATCGCAAAGCCAAGGAGCTGAGTTCATTGCATTAGCTGCTGATACGCGCTATGAACTTTTAGTTGGAGGAATTTACCCGATTTTTTATGCAGCAGGTGCTTTGAAATGGATGAAAGAAAATAAAATGACTGAAGAAGATTTTGCATTAATAGGAATGAAAAACAGAAATAATGCCATGGACAATCCAAAAGCGCAATGGTATCGAAATGAACACAAATATTTAACAGTGGATGATGTAATGAACTCGAGATTAATCGCATATCCATTGAAAAAATATGATTGTTGTTTAATGACAAGAGGATTAGCAATTGTAATTGTATGCTCAGAGGAATATGCCAAAGAGGTTGCAAAAGATTCCGGTTATGTTACAATAGATGGTGTCGGGCTTTCAAGTTGTACAATTCGTGCAGGGGATAGAACAGCTTTTCCAGGATGGACTGAACGCTATGGCGCAGGCTATCCAGATTTAACTGAATTTGCAGCCTGTAGAAATGCCGCTGAACGAGCGTATAAACGCGCTGGAATTGAATGGAAAGATTCTCATAAACAAATTGATGTTGCTGAAATTCATGATGCATTTTCTTCCTCGGAGTGTCAAATTTATAAAGCTTTAGGATGGGCGGATACAGATACTATCGCAGAATTTGTAAGAAATAGGGAAACATTCATGGGAGGATCAATTCCAACGAATCCTGGAGGGGGATTAATGGGCTATGGGCATCCTGTTGGTGCAACAGGGTTAATGAGTGCTATAGAATGTTTCTATCAACTTACAGGCAAGATACCGCAAAAACATCTAAGCAAAAAAACCGAGGTACCCGATGCGAGGGTAGGGCTGGTAAATTCGCATGCCGGAACAGGCACAAGTATATCAAATTTCATTTTAAGAACGGCTGAAGGAGGGAGATAAATGAGTAAGAAAGAAAATCCAAATATCCATAAAACTACAAGTCCCCCCAACATGAAACTCGTTAAAGAATTTCGCGACCCTGAAACAAAAGAAGTAGGATTCAAATTTATTGATTATTGGATTTCTGAGGATAAGACATTATTCCAAACACATTTACATTATGACCAATTATATACTTGGAGAATGGGTGAACTTTCTCCATATGCACTGGGACTTCTTGATGGAAAACTTATGGGCACGAAATGTCCAAAATGTGGTGATGTCTTTTTCCCCCCACGAGTAAATTGTTGGAATTTAAATTGTAAATTGATGAAGACAGAATGGGTAGAACTTGCACAGACAGGAAGGGTTCACACTTATACTGTTGCAGGCTGGAGTGGTAGATCTTCATTGAAAAGACTTCCATTTGTATTGGCATATGTAGTTCTTGATGGAGTTACTACAGCAATCGCAAATGAGATCAGAGAAATCAAACCCTGGGATGCTGAATTTGATATGCCTGTAAAAGTGAAGTGGGTGCCAAAAGAACAACGTATAGGAGCAATAACGGATTTCTACTTTGTCCCCGCTGATAGATGGGAACCATCTCCAATGAATGCCGAAAAAGAACGCATCAAAAAACTATGTGAGCCCGTTTATGAATGGGTTAAAACCCTGAAGTAGAAAAGCACTTATCTATTAATTGTCTATTCCTTTTTTTTATACTTTAATCCTTTAATATGTAGGCAATGCATCATTTGAATAGATTCTTCGACGGTGTGAGCCACTGGAATAGCTTTATTTAATTCAAGCCCCTTTATAATTATGCCATATCTTCTGAGCCAGGGTAGATAAGCGATTACAGGCTTTTTGGGGGGAGGGCTATTCTGAACAATATTAGAGAGGCGACGACCTATTTGCATTGAGATTGTGGGAACATAAGGGACAAGCAAAACGACAATACCTTCAACATTATCGAAACTTAAGAGTAATTCTAAGCAATTTTCAATATCTTTATCAGTGACAGAGCCAGTAAGATCAATAGGATTATCGAATGTAGCAATTGCAGCGGCACTTGGATTTACGCTTTCATATAGCAATTGTTTTTGTTCGTCTGTAAATGGAACAGGATTAAGTTTGTAATATGCACAAAGATCAGCAGATAGAACTGCATGTCCACCCGAAATGGATAAGATAGCGATATTACCTTCATGAATTTCATTTAAGCCAAAGGAGATTGCCTTGGTGTAAGTGACTAATTCAGTCTCCGTAATAGCTTCAATGATTCCCGCTTGCCGAAAGGATGATGCAATTAAATTGAAATTTGTAGCCATTGCAGCCGTATGCGATTGCGCCGCTTTCGCACCAAACTTCGATTTACCACCCTTTAGAATAATAATATCCTTCTTCATCTGTTTAGCGAGCTGGACGAATTCACGTCCAGTATTTTTTTTGAAGCCCTCATTGTAGAAGACGATCGTATCGACTTTAGGATCTTTATTAAAGTAATTTAGGAGATTGATTTCAGTAATGAGAGCTTTATTACCAATATTAGCCGCTGCACGGACACCTATTTCGCGTTCGTGGAATTTGGAAAGAATTTGATCAATTAGAACGCCGCCAGATTGGCTCACTACTGCAACATTTCCAGAAGGAGGGGTCGCAAGCCGTTCGCTTGGTAAAATAAAGGTATCCACATAATCAGAATGGATTCCGATACAATTAGGCCCCATAAAAGGAAGATCGTATTTATAGGCAACCCGAATTAATTCTTCTTCGAGTTTTTTTCCGTTTGAGCCCATCTCGGCAAAACCGCCACTTACTACAATAGCGCTTTTAACACCTGCCTCGCCACAATTTTCGAGTTCCTGTGGAACTTGTTTTGCTTTAATGATTATAACGGCAAGATCTAAATCAGTAGGGACATCTGAAATATGTTTATAGACGGTATTGCCTTCTATTAGACCACCTTTTTCATTTACAGCGTATACTTCTACCGGAAATTCATGTAAATTTTTGTTATAGATGATTGTGCCAGGAAAAAGTGGACGCTTAGTTGAAACGCCAATAACTGCCATCGATTTAGGTTTAAATATTGGATCAAGATTGTTCAAATCCATGTAATCACGCGTATTACCGAATTTTCAAATTCTAACTAAAAATAAAAGCCATAATTTTTAACAATTTTTAAATAGGTAAAAAATTAAAAATCTCATAGAATCCTAAAGAGGGAAATGATTGTTAGCTATAATACTTTGTATCAGTATTTTTATTCTGATGATTTATGCAATGCCGATGCTCATTGCGCCACTCTTGCATATACTTCAAGGAGAAAAGTTAGTTAAAGGTGAAGGTAATCCAATTATGCAAATTTTCGCCGATATCTTTTCATTCGCTTACACACCTGCAATTAAAATTGTATTTTATGCCGTAAAAAGTAATTGGTGGTGGCGAGGACCGTTTCGTATTTTTCTACCATGGTTTTTTGGGCAAATTATCACAAAAGGATTCTATCGAGGCGAGATTTACACTACAGAGGAAATCATTACTTTAATTAAACGAGTCTACAGCGATAATCAAGATAATGATCATTTCCACATCGTAGTTTCCCCTTGTATCTGTCGTCATGCTGATAATAACTATGATGAGACAGGTTATCTACCTACAATGACGTGCATCCATTTACAATTTATAGCCAAGAATTTTGAAAGAAATGTGGAGAAATCGAAAGTGATCTCAGCAGAAACAGCGATTGCTTTATTAAGAGAATTTTCAAGGAAAGGATTGGTGCATATCCTGTATGGAATGTGTCCAACAATTCCTTATGAACATTTAGGATGGCTATGGACTAGGCAAATTGCAATTTGTGCATGTCATTGGCATTGTGTGACATTAAGATGTGAGGTGCTTCGAGGTTACACAGGCTTACATCCTTTTATTAAAGCGGATCATTATGCAGTAGTTGATCCTGAGAAATGCTTAGGGATCGATAAATGCGGACGATGTCAGAGAGGTTGTCCCTTTCGTGCGATTGAAAAAGATGCGAATGGTAAATCCTATGTGAATCCTAAGTATTGTTATGGCTGTGGAGTATGTACTCGGAAAGATTATCATTATAGTTGTCCAAAAGGCGCAATCTCACTAAAAGATGAACCTTATCCGAAAGAACATTTCATCCATAAACGGTTACTTTCAGAAGATTTATTGATTGATTTAGAAGAATTAGATATGGAGGAGCTGAACTAATGACAAATAGAACAAAAATAATTGGACTTGGATTGATGGCCTTTGGAATTCTGGTCTGGCTTTATTATACCTATAATTTATTAGTTAATGGTGGAGTATTTGAAAATTTCTTGGGGATCCCTCTGCTCGACGCATATTGGATTATTGCATTGCCAATGTTTGTCTTAATGACCGGTGTTATTGCCCTCATGATTTGGTTAGGGATGAGCACCTTTACAACTCCCGAGCCACGCGTAACTGACGAAGAATTACGAAAATTAGAGGAACTCGAGCGCTTGGCGAGAGCAAAACGAATGGCACGTCAAAAAAAGAAGGAAGAAACATCTTAATTTCTCATTTTTTTTATTTGCACCCAATGAAAGAAATTATAAATTTAATAAAGCCTGAAAAGCTTCATCAATTCCGAAATTATCTTTTGATGAAGTAGCAAAATAGCCAAGTAACTGCTTTTCTTTCACGAATTTTTGGATATCCGATTCATTGATGGATGGTTGAAGATCACATTTCAATCCTAAAAGTAGGATTTTTATACCAGGGGCATTAGTAACGAACATTTCATGCCATTTGTCAAGATTCATGAAAGAATTAATATCATTAATAGCGAAACAGAGGAATCCAAACTCAGCACCACGACAATAATCTGGATGAATAAATTGAAAACGTTCTTGTCCGCCAAGATCCCATATTTGCAAGATGAGCCTCTTTCCATTTGAAATTTCTTTCACACGGAAATCTGACCCAATAGTAATTTTTCCTTCTAAGAATTCACCCTCAATGTACCTGTGAATTAAAGTAGTTTTACCCACACCTCCTTCACCACCAACGATTAATTTGGCAATCCTTGCATTCTTTTGTGCAGTCATATGAGATCAAATCCACCTTTCTATACATCTTACAAATTAATCGCCCGAGCATTTTATAGTTTATTAATTTATTTCCGAGTTGGATAGTAGATAGTTTGATTTATTTCAAGTTTATATTGAACAGACCTTTAAACATGAAGCCAAAATTGTGATAATTTATCGAGGATATCTAATCCATGTACTTCAGTGGTAAGAAAAGGAATTTCGCAAGGATGGAATTGAGCGAACTTTTGATGAATAATTTGTAAGTTTTGATCTTGAACTAGACGTTTAGCTCGGCAAAACTCACAATCAGTTTTTGAAGGAAATAGTTTATTTACGATTAAACCTCCAATTTGGATATTATAATGCTGTAATTCTTTAATAAGTCGTTGTGTTTCAAAAATACTTAACAGTTCGGGAATCATAACTATAATAAAGCAAGTTTCTGGCTTTATGAGCCATTCACGTGCTTCAATCGCCCATTGTCTAATCTTTTCAAGGAGTTCTACTGGATCTTTTTCAGGCATTTCACCATCTTTCTTCTTTCGCCGAAAGAAATTCGCGATTTTCCCAGCGAAACTCCCGAGCGCATGTCGAAGGCGAATTAAACGCATCATGGATGTTTTCATAAAATCAGGAAAACTAAGTAAACGTAAGGTATGACCTGTAGGAGCTGTATCAACAATGACGCGGTCATAGTTTTCATAACGGTACATCCGTATAATATTTAATAAACCAAAACCTTCATTGGATCCTGGAAAGGATTCAAAATTATCGCCTAAAAGGAGTTTATATTCAGGATATTCATCTAAATAATGTTGATAATCATGTAGTACTTCTTTTGGGTCAATTTCCAATGCATATAAGTTATCGATTCCTTTAACACGCTCAACTTTACCACTGCCAATGTGCGGTTGCTCAAAAATGTCCTGCAGTGAATGAGCAGGATCGCTAGAGATGATTAAAGTTCGTTTGCCCCTTTTTGCGGTGAATACGGACGCAGAGGCTGCAATAGAGGTCTTTCCTACACCACCTTTCCCGCCAAACAAGATTAAATGACGGTCAGGTGCCGTAAATAAATCTATTAACCTCATAAGGCATCAAATCTGCATTCTTCAAGTTTTCTTTTATATTGGTGGCTGTTATTAGCTATCATAAGTCAGAAGGAAATAATAAAAGTCATCCTTATAAAAGTATTAAGAAATTATAAAGTATTCATTCTCATAAAATGAAGGACGTGTTTTAATGAGCGATTTATTGGATAGGACGAAATCACATTCATTTAAAGAATTTACTATCTTTAAGGGCGTAATTGAAGGAATTGTTGAAGGGTTTAGGCAACGCTATTGTATCATGAATAAAACCCATTGGAATTCCTTTTATTCTAGCATGCAAGACCTCTTGGGCGACTCAACTAACGCAATACTTAAGAAAATCGGAGAGGATTTTGGTAAAGAGATGTTTACATTAGTACAAGAGAAGTTTGGGGCAGATGCCCAGACAACCTTTCTTTACATCCTTCAAGATTTGGAAAAATTAGGGTGGGGTGCTTTTTGGAATATACAACTAAATGCCGATAAAAAGGAAATTACGGTTGAACTCCATAATTCGAATGAAGCTTATAATGAAGGAAATCCTTCTTGTTATCATGTGGAGGGAATCTTGAGAGGGATTGCAAAATCTGTTTTAGGAGAAGATATAGCGATTAGAGAAGTTGAGTGTATTGCTCAAGGCGATAAAGTTTGTAAATTTATTATAGGTGATAAGTCAATCATTCCAGAATCCTACGACCAAGAAACTATCGAAAAATTAATCAAAATTTTACAAGAACTCAAAGGAACTATTAAATCATCTGTGGAACTTCTCGCAACCACAGATGGAAGACCTATTATCTCGAATCTTGCAGAAGAAATTGATCCAGTTTTATGGACAACCATTGTCTCTTTTGCTTTAGCAGGGGGGAAAAACGCATCGGGAACTATCAATAATGGCAGTTTAAAAGAAATTATTATTAATGCAGAAAAAGGAACAATAATTGCTTCATTAATAAATAGTAACTTACTACTTGCAGTAATAATCGACCCTGATACGAGTCCAGGTCTTGCAGGATTAGCATTAAAAAAAGCAAAAGAAAAGATATCCGCTTTATTGAAATAACAAAATTTATTCTGGGTATTTTCCAATTTTTTTCTAATTATTTTCTTTAAATATTATGTTCCTTATCTTTGATTCTTAATTTTCGCTGCAACGCTTCCAATTGCCTCTGCAACTGGTCTGCCCGTGCCTTTTCTTGCTCCGCACGTGCCTTTTCTTGCTCCGCACGTGCCTTTTCTTGCTCCGCCCTTGTCAGATAAATCTCGTAATTCTTGACATTGACGAGGACCAGTCTATAACGGGGTAAATCACCCTCATGCCGAGTATTTAATGCCATAATTCCTACATTAAACGGGACCAATTCACTCACGTCCAGCACGGCCTCCCGGTTTGCAACCGTAGCGCCCTGCTTCAATGCGATTTTTTGCAAGTCATGAATGCGATAGTCACCACTCGATTGCAAGATATACGCCCGGAGAAAGGGGGGCTTGTAAATCGGTTTTCCTATGTAGAAGGGACTAAAAACGATATAGAGAGGAATTTTCAGGAGTCTGCAATAATCCACGTGAATTCCAACATCTAGATGCCAGGTACTTTTCGAGAGAAAGTTGATTACCATATCCGGAACGCGGTTGTTAAATTTGGCGGCTCGGTAGGACGACAACGAATATTCTATCTTGAAATTCTTGAAAAAAGAAATGTCAAACTGGATATCGACCACTTCAGATCCTACCAAGAAGTAGTGATGGAGATCCCACATCGCGCGAGATTCTGGAAAATTGGCACGAAGTACGTCATACAAATAAGTTATCTCCTCCGAATGGGGTTCACTTTCTCGACGACCGAGCCGTGGCTGGCGTGGATCATAGGAAAGCGCCTCAGCTGTTTCAATTCGGGTGCTGCGAATTCGTGTTCGTCGTTCTACGGAGGCTTGGTTCGATTCCGCATTGTCAGCCATATCAGCTTCTCCATAGGTTCCATGATCAGAGCATGACAGCTGCTGAGTCTATTTAAATAATACTTCTGCTACCTCACTTAAAAAATTATCAATCAGGAAAATGAGTGATTTCAATTATTCTTTTTAGAAAACAATTAAGCAGAGCTAAATGGAATGGTAAATATAAATTAATAAATTAATAACAAAAAAAGAAGAAAAGTGATTTGTGAATCATACTCTTGTTATTTTTTGTGCGCGGGACATCCACATTGGACCCATCAATTCATGGAATTGTTTAGCAAAGCCATCTTGCATAGAAACAATGGCGACTTCTTCGCTTGGTTTCATACCTTCCACGAAGGGAGCAATTAAGATTTCTTCACCGTCACGGGCACATGCAAATATGTCGGCTTCAGGGCGCTGGCGGATTTGAATATTACCTTTATCGAGCATTTGTTGCACCTTATCGCGGTAGGTGGCGAGAATTTTCGTGGCAACGATAACGCGTCGGGTAGATGGGGTCTGCATGAGGGCTTCAAATGGGAGATCCTCGAAGGATGGAACGATAAGGGAAACAGTAGATTTGGTTCGCACAAGCATGTCCTTAATATATTCTACAATTGCTTCTCTGGTGACAATTGGCCAAGTTAGCTCACCTTGAATAGGCAGGACATTGATGACTTCTTGCCATACAGCTCGAAGGATTTGAGCTCGTTCCAGAGCACGCTCTTCAGCTTCTCTGAATGTTTGAGCCATATCATTATTGACTGCATTAAGGCGATCGGTAATGATAGCTTCGGTTTCATCGCATTTGGTAGCATATTTCTCATTGAGCGTATTTGCGTTAGTTTCATAATCGGCTTGATGTTGGGTTGCCAATTCGAGAAGTGTTTTTTCCATATCGGTGGCATCGGCTTGAAATCCTGCGGCGTGATTTGAAGCGATTTCATTTACTTGGTCGGCAGTGGCTTTTGTTAAATCTTGAATTTGTTGAAGATAATCGGCATCGATCTCACCGATTTCTTGTTTAATGGTGCTAAATCCTTCATCAACCCTAGAAGAAACAGCGGCTTGGACATTTTCTGCCATTTTATTAACGCGTTCAATATCTTGATTAATGAAATCCTTAATTTCTTGTTTTTGTTGATCAACCGCAGCATGCCCTTCATCATGAACTTTATCTACGCGTTCAATTTCGATCCTGACGGTTTCTGCCACTTCTTTTTTCATATTGTCAGTAGTGGTATCAAGCTCGCCGAATTTGGTATCATCAATATTTTTAAGATTCGTTTTATGAGTTTGAATAATTTCGGAGAGTAGATTAATAGATTCAGTTCTTAAATCATGAGCGCGCTTATCTAAATCATTCACGCGTTCATCAACGACTTTATAGAACGCATCGCGCATATCATCTAGTTCTTTCCGATAAGCATCATTGCGTTCATCAAGTGTTTCTGAGAGTGTTTTTTCTAGATTTGCCGTATCGGTCTGTAGGCGATTAACTTGCGCGAGGACGGTGTCGAGGAAACGATTTTGAATATCTGTAGAGATATCTTTGAATCGTTTAATTAAATCTTCAGTACCGCTGGAGATACTATCTTTTAATGAATAGAATTCAAGTTCGGTTGCTTCAACTTGTGCATTAAAGACAGCAGCGGCAGCATCTCCAAGGGTTGTCTGACGGTCTTTGAACCATTGTAAATTCAAATCAGCAGTTTTTTCCGCAGTTTCTTTCAATTCAGCACTAAGAGAATTTAATGCACCAGTTTCATCGCTTATAATCTCGCGAATGGATGCTTCAGTAGTAGAAAACCATTCATCAAATTTTTGGGTATTCGTTTGAACATAATTATCCACATTAGTATTGAGTGTATTTACTAATTGGGTCATTTTCTCATTGAATTGTTGGGCTAATTCATCTAATTTTGTCTTTTGATTTTTATTAACGGTATTTAATACCCGAAGGGTAGAATCGACGGCATCCTGAAGTTCAGGCTTTTCACCGATATTTTGCTTAAGTTGCGTTTCACACATTTTGAGCCATTCACGGAGTGCATCTTCAATACTTTTCATAACGTCAGAGAATGCTGCTTTTGTTTCGTTTACAGTATTTTTTATTGCCGATTGTTCTTCCTTTGTAAACCCTTTAACGGAGGATTTATGTTGTGAGATTAACTCGGAGAGTTCAGAAATCATTCGTTTTTCGAGTGAGCGGATTTTTTCAGTCAAACTTCCGAGACGTGTATCGATATCCGCAGTGAATTTTTGTTTTAGTGAGGAACATTCTTGAGTAAGAGCTGAAGTTCGAGCATCCATAGTTTCAGATAATTTCTTTTCTAATTCCGTGGAATCCGACTGAAGACGTTTGACCTGATTTTCAATCTTTTCTACGAAATTATTTTGTATATTTTGCAAAGTTTCTTTCATTCGTGTGAGTAAATCACTTGTTACTCCTGCGATATTATCTTTTAATTTGTAGAATTCAGTTTCTTGGGCTTCGATTTCTTTATTGAATGTTTCTGCAGCGCGTTCACGTAATTGTCTGGCCCGTTCCTTAAACCATGCAAAATTAGTTTCAATAGATTTACTAATTTCCTCTTTCAGAATAGCATCTGAATTACGCACAATCTCCAATTGTTTATCGATCATTTCAAGGAATTTATCCGAAAGCTCAGTATGCCAATTATCATATGCTTGATAGACTTCCTCACGGTTCGAGTTTATAATAGATTTTACATCCATAACGTATTTATCAAAAGTACCATCAATATGGATATTCAATAGATTCAAAGATTCTTTATTCTCATCTGCCACTTTATCAAGAATTTGTCCTGTGAAGTTATCAAGTACAGCATCCAGATTATCATTTAAAGTCTTAAAGGCGTCTTTATGGCGGGCGGCTGCATCATCATGAATTTCCTTAGTTTGATTCATTAACAGTTCATATTTTTTGTCTAGGGCATCTGAGAGAGTTTGCTCATATTCTTTAATTTTAGCATTATGAGCATCATTCTTTTGTTTAAACGCTTCCGAAATTTCTTGTTTTTTAGTTTCAACATCCGAATTTAATTTTACTATATGTTCAGTAATAGTTTTTGAAATACTCTCTCGTGCTTTAATTGTATCTTGCGCGAATTGCTCAATTTGGGTACTTACGGCATTTGCTACCCCTTCTTTTAAACTTGCCACCTCTTCTTGGAGTGCTTTAATATGTCCCTTCACATGGTTATCAAGTGTTTCTCGTGAATTCGCGGTTTTATTTCGGAAGGAATCAAGATACTGGGTAAAAGCACTCCAAGGAACGGTGGGCATATAACGATGCACACCTTTAATAACATCTGTAATTTGCACAGCTAATTGTCCTGCTAAAAATTTCTGCATAGCAACTTGAGCTTCTTCATATGAAATATTTGCCATTGCCGCAATGGAGCTTATCGTAATGTATCCTTTCCCATAAAGTGCTACGAAGGCTCTCGCTTCACCTTCATTTATTTGAATTCCTTGTTCTTTCATACTTTCTATAATAACTTTAATCATGTTGGGTTTTTCAGTTACATTCGACATTTAAATCACATCCTCACTCCTTTATGTTGCTCCTGCAGGTATTTTTTTCATTAATTGTTCATTCAATTTTTCCGCGAATCGTGATTGTCCAATTTGGTTGAATTTCTCGGCAGCTTGTTTTAGGGTATCGGCAGCCTTTGTAGAATTTCCCATTTTAAGATAAGTATCAGATAACTTTCCGTAGAATTGCCATGCGTAAAAATATTCCTGTTTTTCCATAAAAGTAGTTGCTGCCATTTCAAGCATTTCAATAAGCAATTGATTTTCATCAATTTCATCTAATAATCTTTGAGCACGTGAAAAATTGGCTCTTGCTAGTGGGAATGCATTCTTTTCGAGGCTTTCTTCTGCTTTCTGTTTGCATAATTGAGCTAATTCTAATTTCAGCTGAGTAACTTTCCCAGTATCTCCAAGAATCCCATAAGTCTCGATAGTTTTAATTAAGATATCACGAGTATAATCATCCAAGTTTTTTGTTTTAAAAAGATTTGCAGCACGTTCTAAAATGTGGGCAGCTTTCGCAATTTCATTGATTTTAACATAGCTCTCTCCTGCAAGAAGAATATATTTGAAAGCTTCATTATAATATTCATATTTGAAAGTTGAATCAAAAATTCGCTCATAGCCTCTTGCAATTAGTTCGACGGGTGCGACCAATCCAGCCGTAATAGCATCACTCCTTAAGCGTTCCATTTCTTCAGCCATATATTCGCTAAACAATCTTCCGTTTTCAGCATCATTTTCTGCCACACGCATTATGCCTCTGGCTTGCGCACCAATTGCAATATCACCTAAACTATTTCTTAGATGCTCCCAGAAACTATTTAACGTAAGAATATAATATTCATCTTCTTTTACTACGATATTCTTTTCAAAAAGCCCATGGAGCACACTTGCACATGTATCAACTTCCATACCAGTCATTTGGGCAATAGTTATGACCTCTGCAAAATTTTCCTTCAACATTGAGAAGGCTTGGAGAACTTTACGCTCGTCATCTGAAATATTTTCAAGTTCTCGGTCAAAGCCGATTTTTACAGCATTTTCCACATTAAACCATATATCCTTTGTAATTTCACGGGCACCCTCGCGATTTTCATAGATATACCCTGCATTATAAATAATCATTTGAGGGACATTGAGAGATGTTTCAATGATTAATTCACTTACTTCATCGGAAAACGTAATTCCAGCTTGATTACCTAAATTCTGTAGGAGTTGCTTGGCCTCGTCCATACTTAAAGTAGGTACACCAATTTCCTCGAAATTAGTAAGAATATATTTGATTCGTGGATAATAACGCTCCCATGCCGAAATTACAAATAATATCGGAATGTTGAAAGGTTTTCCTTTAATTTCAGTAGTAATTTTTTCTAAAATTCCTTTTAACAGCTCAAATGCGATCATAAGGTCTAAATTAACAAAACGTTCAATTTTATCAATAAAAATGACAATTCCACTTTTTCCTTGTTTTAGAATTTTCTTCTGGTTTCCATCAAGCCCCTTTGTAAATTTTTTATAAAAGTTTGTGAAATATTTTTCTTTATCTATAATAAGCCGTCTAAGATAAGGGGCATTTTTTCCATCTTTGCCTCGCTTTTTAGGTTTTCCAACTAACTTTCTCTTTGTAACGTCCATGATTTCCGCTTTCAAGTCATCAAAGAAATATTCAGCACCGACTAAAGGGACTTCCATCGAAATTACGAAGCAGGATGCATCTGCTACAGTCTTCAGTTTATTTATCAAACTAGTTTTCCCAATACCTGGACGCCCATGGATAATAATCCCTTTTGAGACTTTTTCACCATTCATAACTTTCTGCATTTGATCTTTAAAAAGATTGATTTCACGTTCGCGACCAACAAAGAGATTAGAAGGACAGGGTGAAATATAATCGAAAGGACTCGTCATTTCTTCACGCTCCAATTAAATTTTTATAAGATTTGGTATTTCCTCTCTTTTTAGAATTTATGATATTTTATTTTTAATCTCCATTATAAGTATTTACTTTTAAAGCTTAATGTACGTTTCTTTCTATTTGGGGGATTTAGGAGCCAATAAATTAAAAAAAAGGTATTAAATTCTTGTAGTGTATAATTCTTAGGGGCGAGCCCGAAGATCAAGGCGTTTTAGAACTTCTGCCGTAACTTTACCAACAATGTCGATGGCTTCTTTATCAACTTGATCTATTGTGTCTTTTTTGGTATGGATTATATGAAGTTTTCTTAGATGCCCGCCAATTCCCACTCTATTACCTTTGAAACCTCGTAATACCGCGATCATATCATCATTCCATGCACCAAAAACCCAGGGGGAGAGGACGCGAATTGTGGTTTTAGATCCCTCTTTAAGGGGAATATTTCGGCGTTTTAATGCTTTCTTATAAAGGTTCTCAACTTCAAGACAAGGCAACTGCGGAGGAAATCCGACAGGACCAGGAATATACAAATGACCCTTTTGAGCAAGATCTTTCAAGCTAATGAAATAAGTATCCTCTTTATCAAATTCAGATTCATGTGCTTTAAAATAGGATATCGCGCCGAACAATCCCATTTCGCCGGCACCTGTTGCTACAAAAGTCAAGTTGGTATTTTCAAGGGGCTCTTTTGCATGGATTTCTGCTAATTCAAGAAGTGTTCCGACACCAGTTGCATTATCTATTGCACCATTGGAATTGTTACTAGTTTTATTAAAGATAAGGGCGATTGTAGCTGCTGTGATAATGACTGCAAGGATTAAGAGTATGACATTTACAGTATTATAGTCGATCGTGAATCCAAGCTGTACAAATAGGTAGTAGCTAATATATCCGACAGGGAATGCAATACTAATGAAGAGAATCGAGTAGAAAAATAATATGCGCCATAAAGATGAAAATGTCTGACTTTTAGAATCATAATTTGCGAAGAGGATTACATTGCACCCCGCACCTTCATTACTTGTTGCTGCAGGAATCTTTGCAATAATATTTTTTGATTTGTGTTTCTTTATTGTGACCAATTTACTCTCTGCATGCTGATATTTATAGAAAATACGTGCCCAAATGGAAGTGTAAAAGGTTAAAATAAGGACGACAACGGAGAGAATTAAACCAATCAAAAAACTTACCGAATTCGGGTTAATTAAAAAGAAGGCAATAACAATTAATCCTGCCTTGAGACCCTGGAAAAAACGTATTAAAACTTTCCATGCAAAATCTGTGAATTCAAACTCTTCTTCGACTGTATCCAAGCCTAATTGTTCAAATTTTTCCTTAATATATTTAGCTGCTTTCTGCTCACCTTCGCTTCCTACGAGTCGAGGGGTACTTGCAATTGTTTCAATGTGTTTAAATGCTCTATCTTTATCGAATTTATCTTTAAATTCTATTTTTTCCCATTCTTCTTCAGGAGGCGCGGGCTCTTCTGGTGTTGTGGGTTCCTCTGGTGCTGCGGGTTCCTCTGGTGCTGCGGGTTCCTCTGGTGCTGCAGAAGGGGGCG
>SUPS01000075.1 GCA_005191415.1 Candidatus Helarchaeota ASGARD archaeon Hel_GB_A | reverse complement strand
GAAAAAGAATTAGGGATAATGAGGAGTATTTCATTGGACATGGATCTTCGGATACGAAAAGGAAATCCAAGCCTGGAAAGCACCAATTGTCACTTGCATTTTGCCATTCAAGATATTAACTTCCAGATACCCATCAATTACATACTCACACCAAAGTCTGAAACATATTTCGTAATTAGTATTTGAAATATTTGCATCAAGATCTCTTGTTCCAAGAGCGCTCATTTGAATAGACATTGATAGAAAAAATTAAATAGAATTAAATAGTGAAAAAAGAAAAAAGAAAAATAAAAAACAATTGTGCAATCAAATCTCTCATTTAGACTAATAAGGTGGATATATGAAAACATGGGATATAATTATAGTGGGTGGTGGCCCAGGCGGGTCAATGGCAGCGAAAGTTGCCGCTGAAAAAGGATTAAAGACGGTGTTTTTTGAACGTGGACGGAAATCTGGCGAGAAGAATTCAAGTGGTTGTGGATTAGGACCAAGGCTTTGGCGCGATTTTCCAGAGATGATGAAGAGATTAACTCCTGAAGTGGCTCCTTCGATGAGACCAGGGATTATGGCACGCAACTATTTTATCAACAAGGACGATGAAGTAGTCGGAATGGTCATGGCACGTCCTACAGAGAGCGTGCAGTATGAACCAGCAAAGAGCTGGATTACGATGAACTGTTATAGGAGCGATTTTGACCCTTGGATGGCTAGCTTAGCAATTGAGGCCGGAGCAGAACAGATCACCTCCACATTAATTATTGATTTAATTAAGGATGATCGGGGGAAGGTTATTGGAGTGCAGGATGAAAATGGACAGAAGTATGGCGCCTCGATAGTCATAGGAGCGGACGGAGCCCTGTCAATGGTTGCGCAAAAATCGGGGCTTCGGCATAAATGGCAATTATCACAGATTACGTTAGTGCCGCAGTATGATTTTTACGTCCCGCGAGAGAATATTGATAAGATAATGGGGGATGAGACACTCGCAGTATGGTGGGGGTCTACGTTTCCTGCTGCCTATCAAGTGTTTTTTGCAGAGGGAATGCATCTTGGCTTGGGCAATTGGTTAAATTGGTGGGATAAGAATCCGCTTTACTACCTGAATCGGGTGGTAAATCTCCCATATTTTCAGCGATTAATGAAACTCTTAGAGGCGAAACCGCGAGAGCTGCAGTCCCATCTACTTCCCTGGATGGCGTATCCTGAGAACACCTATACGGATAATGTGATGCTCATCGGTGATGCAGGGGGGTTTCCCTGTCCGTTGGAAGCAGAGGGCATTTATCCAGCGATAGTTACTGGGAAGATAGCTGCCGAGGTCGCGGCGCAGGCGATTTCTGATGGGGATACATCAAAGGGAGCTTTGAAAGCATATGAAGAGGGATGGAAGAAGTCGTCAGTCGGGATTGAATTTGAGGCGGGACCAGAGTTACAACACATTTGGTCAAGGTTACCGTTTGAACCTAAGACGATGGAATGGTTCGTGCCGATGATGATGGAGCTCTTAGGAGGAATTTATGATTGGAGTGAGCCTCATGCAGTACGGGTACGGAACATCCTCGAAGCGGTCCGGGGATATCTGCCAAAAGCAATCCCTTTTATCATGCAGGAGGTCATCCCCTTGCTCTCAAAAGTTTTAAAAGAGGACTTTGAGAATTTTACTAAGCTGAGTGAGTTTATTCCAAAATTGCTACCAAAAAAGAAGTGAGGAAAGTGAAATGAAGATCGATGTGAAAAATTTAATGAAACGCATACCCGGAACAGGGGATTTTATCTCAGTAGATCCCGAGAAATGTATCGGATGTGGACGATGTACCGTCGTCTGTGTCATGAACCTTTGGCTTTTACGGGAGGGAGTGGCGCAGCTTGTTGAAGATTATCAAGAGAAATGTCTTGAATGTGCCGCCTGTTATTCCGTCTGCGAGCCAGATGCGATTCAATTTCGCTATCCAAAAGGGGGCACGGGCATAATTTATGAGCAAGGTTAAAAAAATATAGTTTCAAATTCAGCCCATCAGGGAGTAGATCGTAAGTGCCATTTCATTCTTTCGGCGAAATTCCCGATTCGGTTCTTTCAAAACGCATGTTACCTATAGGGGAACATATTTGGCAACTATTGAAAATTAATGGCTGGGATTGGTTCGTTCATCATTTTAAGGGAGGAACAGCGGGGTTTTATCCAGAGTTGGGAGATGCTGTGAATCAAAAATTCCAAACATCGGTGGATGCTGCAAGAAAAGTATTAAATGGAACAATTAAAGATCCCACTAATACCTATGCGACTTGGTTCTTCCCGCCATTGATATATGTACGGTCTGATCTCCAGATAGGCACGACCAAGCTTATCTATGGTGACTCTACGGATATTACCTTTCTTGTTATGAGTGATGTTACCAGTATGGTAGAGCTGCTGATTAATGGACACATGGAAAACGGCATTCCTTTGGATTATTGGTATATTCGAGGCGATGACGAGATCTTAGACCGCCGGCATCTCAAACTTGGCTTTAGATTGAGAGAAATCCCGAAACGCACGAAGGATATGATGAAAACAGGGGTTCGAATAATTGATATTCTTCGAGATATCCGAAATGAGCGAACTCCTCAATGGGCAGATTCTGCTTACAATATTTGTATGGTTTTTGTCAGCGGTGGGATAAATATTTCTGCTGAACCGACAAATTGGGGGGACTTAGCTGCGATCTGGGACGGGCTTTCCGCAAAGCGAATATATAGGGCCCCTGATTACTGGTTCTGTTATATTCCCTGGCCACCGTTGTTGAACACCCTCACATTGGTGGGACGCTCAGGATGGACCACCAGAATGGCAGGGCTCTTAACGAATCATAAGCTTTTCATAAATGCATTTGAGCCAAAGCATAAAGCGGTATTTAAGGAAGGTGTCCCGGAATTTTGGGACTACGTGGTTTCAGATATGAAGGAACGGGGCGCAGCAACACCACGTATGGTATTGAATTGCATACCTCCCGACTTGAAAGATCGAAAAAAATTTCAACAGGAACAATTTGACTGGACTTATCCAAATGAGGCTCGGATAAAGCCTTTCGATTGGGGGTTAACGGAAGATGCCGTATTTGGAGGAATTATTACAGATATTACCCATGAAACGCCCCCTAAATCCACTTATGGAAAAGAACATCTCATTGCGCTTGGCATTGGTGGACCTGAATAGTTTTTTCTCTATTAATTCAATTAATCCTTCATTGTTGGAGATCTTTTCAGATCGATTGAAATAAACAATGAAAACGATTCATTTAAAAAAGTATTTCGAGAATAGAATCTATAATTTTCAGTGTTTTATCAATTTTTCCGCTTTTTAATTTCGCATTTAAGAAATAAGTTTCAATTTCCATGAAATCTAATCCGATTAATTCGACATTATCGGAATGAATTAAGCTGCTTACTGATCGGATGGCATCTTGAAGACATTCTTCCCCGATTCCAATGAATTCCATAAACCGAGCGGCAAGCACGGCATTTAGAGATGCAACATCGACATCTATTGAAAGATAGAGATACGGTGTATGAATGGAATTAAGGGCTTTTTGTAAGTGATTAATCGATTTAGTATCATCTTTGTAGTTTGGGATAATCTGAACACCTTTTTTTTCATAATCAAGATAGAAATCGACAAAGTTTTTAACACGTTGATCAGCAATTTTTCTAAGCTCAGCGCCTGGGTAGTCCATAACGCCATAAACAATCAAATTTTCAGGCAGGATTGTCCCTTGTTCAAGTAAATGATAGAGAAATGTGCCACAATTATAAGTGAGAGGAACCTGAGTAGAATCCTCGACAGAATCAATCATCTCTGGGAAGGGAATTGCAATTTCATCTTTATGGTCTTTTGAATAGGAGGCTAGTCCAATTCGAAAATTGGTTGGAATCGCATCAAAATGGCCATCAAAAATCAGTATGGTGAGATTTTCAATCCCGTATTTTTTCGTTAAGGCACTAATTACCCCACCTGTTAGAGAATGATCGGCACCAATCATGAGTGGGATATCTGGCAAAATTTTTTGGATAACAAATTTTTCCAACTGGTCCGCATATTCTTTACAACCATTATCATCTAAGAAAATCCTAAAATCTAAGGGTGTCATGAAGATTGAATCTTCAATTACAGGTTTAGGAGTGAGCCACGATTCAATTGGGAATCGTCCGATTTTTTCAAAAGATTCGGATGAAAGCACTTTTGATTCCGTAATGAATGCTTCATAAGGGTCCTTATATTTAGATTTTGGGGTTTGTCTGCTAAAAAACATTTGCAAATGAGCTTGTTTCATTGCTATTTTGGTTTCTGAATCGGCAGGATCCAGTGCAGCTCCAAAAACCTTAATTCTTTTTGGCTTAACCATACAATACCTTGATTTTTTTTTTGGTTATATTATTCTTTTTATAGAATAGATTTAAGGTCAGATAACTCGTGAATTTGGAAATCGGGTTTGGGATCAACCTTCCAATTCTCCCGAAGAATCAAGATAGTCCGGAATCCTGCTGCCTTACCACCTTTGATATCAGTAAATGGTTTATCACCAATCATCACACAGGCAATGGGGGGAACGCCTAGAAGTTCAGCAAGTTTCAGAAAGGGAGTGGGATCGGGTTTAATTTGTGGAAGATCATCACCCGCAATTAGAATTCCATCGAAATAGGAAAGGAGCCCGCTTCTTTCGAGTCGCCTCTTTTTAATTCCCGGAGATCCATCAGTATCGGTGATTAATCCAAGTTTATAACCTTTATTTCTTAAGTATTCGAGAATCTCTAACGTATCAGGATATAATTCAGTATGTTCTGCAGTAATATCCCAGTAAATCCTCGTTAGTTTTTTACATTCTTCTGCATTAAATTGAATATCTGAAATACCCATCTTTTTCAATAAACGATTCCACCACAAATCACGATTATATTGCCTTTTCTGATCCAGTTCTCGCATAAGTTTTCGTAAATCGGGATGAAAAGGTTCTAATTCTATTGGATGCCCATGCGTCTCTAAAAACACCTTGAATTCATCCATAACTTTCTTGAAAGCGATATCAAACCCCTTCGGCGAGTCTGCGATTGTCTGGTCGAAATCAAAAACCACTAATTCTATGCCTTTCAACAAATGTTTTCAACTCATAACTTCTGGACCTTGAATAACATATTTTATAAATTAATTTAAGATTGTTGTTTTGCAAATTGAGCTAAAGATAGATTTGCGATCGGATGGATATGGTCGAGAAACGGATAGTTTTGATCGGTGCAGGTTCCATTCAGTTTGGATTAGGCACAATGGCAGATATTTTTCTAAGCGATATATTAAAAGGGAGCACGATAGTCTTACATGATATCAATGCGGATGCCCTTCAAAAAGTGAAGAAGATCGGGGAGGGTGCTATAAAAGAATTGCGATATGATTTTAAGTTAGAGACCACTTTATCGCGAGAAGCAGCATTAGATGGGGCTGATTTTGTCATTTCCTCAATTGAAGTGGGGGATCGTTTTAAATTATGGGAACAGGATTATGAGATTCCCCGAAAATATGGGAGTCGGCAAACGTTCGGGGAAAATGGTGGCCCTGGAGGCTTATTCCATTCTTTAAGAATAATACCGCCGGTAATGGAGATCTGCGAGGATGTGATGCAGATTTGTCCGAACGCCCTCTTCATTAATTTTAGTAACCCTATGAGCCGTATTTGTCTTGCCATCAAACGTAAATTCCCCCATCTCAAATTTATAGGGCTTTGCCATGAAATTTTCTTTTTAGAGAAACATCTTCCCACCATATTGAATACACCATTTTCAAATTTGGATGGTATAAAGGCAGGGGGGTTAAATCATTTCGGAGTACTCTTGGAGATAAAATATAAAGAGACTCAAGAAGATGCCTATCCAGATATTCGGGCAAATGCCTTAGAATATTTTGAAAAACATGGTAGAGAAGTAGATTTAATTAAATTTATTTTAAAGCATTATCATGTTCTCCCCTATACGACGGATAGCCATTTTTCAGAGTACATTCAATGGGGTTGGGAACAAATCAATACGAAAGACGTTCGCGATTTCTATGAGGGGTACAAAGCATTATGTAAGAGTGAGTCGCGCCGCCTGCAGCGATTTCTGAAAGGGCGGCTTTCCCATAAGAGGTGGTTAAAACCTTCGGGAGAACGTGCGATCCCTATTATAGAGGGAATTATAACAGATTCAGGACAATATGAATTATCGGTAAATATCCCAAATAACGAAGGATTAATTGAAGAATTGCCGCGTGACCTTGTTATTGAGGGACCTGCAACGGTAGATAAGCACGGTGTTCATGGGGTAAAATTACGGAAAATTCCAAAGGGTATCGCAGCCCTATGGAGGAATCAAGCATCAGTCCAGGATTTAGTGGTCGAAGCTGCCTTAACAGGGTCGAAAGAGATCGCTTTACAAGCATTACTCGCAGATCCCGTAGTAGATAGTGCAGATAATGCAAAAAAAATGCTCGATGAAATCTTAAAACTACAACATGAATATATTAAATTATCTTAACTATAAAAAAGAAGAAGAAAAAAAATTTACACGTTATGGGATGGCTCTCATTTACACGTTACATTTCTTTGATAACTTTTCGCAGAAGCTCCTCACCCGGATATCCCACCATTACGCCGTCTTTAACAATGTACCGTTTTATTTGAACGGAATAAGTAGATATATCATTAATAGGGGTTCCATTTTTCACGAGACCAACTTCCATTCCTTGAGTTGCTTTGGAAAAGAATTCCTCAAGGGGCATGTCGATCGTTTCACCAGGAACATCTCCAATTCGTTTGCCATCCTTGAAGAAAATCAAAGTAGGGATCGCTGTAATATTGTGTTTTTGGATTAATGCCCGATTTTGATCTAAATCCTCTTGAACTAGGGATATTTCCCCTTCATCGCGAAGTGCATGTAAAATGGGGGCAATTTCCTTACAAGGTCCACACCAAGTCGTAAAGATATCTAAGACAGCTTTCCCTTCTGTTGGAATTTCAATCCCCACAGCTTTTAAATCTTCTATAGTTGGAGGAATTACGTCTCTACTCATTTTATATTCAGTCCATTTAAGTTTGTAAGATTAAACCAGTCAAGATATTTAAAGGTAGGGGAAGATTTTACATGGATCTTTTCTAATGAACAGAATAGGCTTTAGAGGGAAGTGATTAAAAGATCTGTTGAGTTGTGAATTGGGTCCCGTATTCAAATACCTTTCATTCTAAGGAAAAATGTAAGAAAAAAAGAAATGAAAAAAAACCGAAATTTCCTCTTAGATATTATTTTACGGCTTCAAGTACCTTTTAATCAGCTACTTTGGCGATGTTATGAGAATTTAGAATTTTTCGGAATATTTTTCGATGAATTTTTTCGCGGCTTCTAGTTGTTCTTTTCGTTTCATACTGGGAGGACGGTCGATAAACTGGACGGCTTCCATTTCAATGGCAAAGCCAGTTTTTATATCAGCGAATCGGGTGGTATTTAAGGCAGCTTTCGTGCAAGACATAACTATTGGGTTTTTAGTGCAGAGATATTGGGCGAATTTCAGTCCTGCGGCAAACATTTCATCTTTAGTCTGGAAAATCTCATCAATTATGCCAAATTGCGCTATTTTGCGGGCTGGGATGCGATCACCCGTATAAAGAATATATTTTGCAGCAGAAGGGGTATTCACTAATTTGGGGAGGATTGAACAGCCACCGTGAGTTGGGAACATGACATCGTAATTAATTTCTGGGAGCGAAAATTGAGCAGCCTCAGTTGCGTACCGAAAATCGCAGGCTAACGCGACAAGAAACCCAATCCCAATAGCATAACCATGGACTAAAGCAATGGTAGGTTTTGGGAGATTATAAAGGCGATAAATCATTTCTTGTCCAACTTCGATTATTATCTCCTTATCAAGGTGCTTCAAATCAAAACCCGAGCTAAAGGCGCGATCACCACTTCCTTGGATAAGGATTGCCCTGACTTTTTGATCCCATTGGAGTTGTTTCATCAGATCTCTGAATTGATATATTTGCTCGGGATCAAACACATTAAACTCACCATTATTGAGTGTAATAATCCCAACACGTTTATTTTTTTCAAACAATACCTTTTTTGATTCCATTCCTTCAGCCATTCTAATCACCTATAAGTTTTGCATCCAATCGACAATGCAAGCAAACATCTCGGTCTTTACTTTCGAGAATAATATCTCATGATTGGAGTCAAACCATTTTATTGTTTTGTTAGATGAACTGACTTCATTGTAAATTTTCAAAGGGCTAGATTTTGGAACAAATTGATCATGTATCCCTTGAATAATTAGGATGGGGGCGGTGATCCGATGCAGTTGGGCATTATTCATTTTAATTAATTTCTTCATTCGCCCAACTATCGCCAGAGGAATCTTTTCATAGCCAACCCAAAGCCCATTTGAGATTTGTTTGAATTTTTCAGCGTCGGTTACCTTCCAATACTTTACAAAAAGCTGGAAAAAAGGGACTAATTTGATTAAAAAGCCCTTTAATTTAGTCGGGGCACTAATGGCAACGATTCCCGCTATCTCATCTGGAAATTCTCCTGCTAAATAAAGCGCTAAAACCCCACCCATCGAATGACCGATAATAAATACTTTCTGCATTTCTTGTTTTAATTCTTTAAAATCCTGTTTTACCGCATTGAGCCAGTCCTCAACATGAGTTTCCGCTAATTCTTCTTTGGTCGTTCCATAGCCAGGAAGAAGAGGGACATAGACAGAGTAACCAGTCTTTTCAAAAATATATTGTCCAATTTCTCGCATATCTGAGGCGGACCCACCTCCACCGCCATGAATTAACATGACAGCGTGATCTGACCCTTTCAAAAAGAAACCTTCCGCTCCTGGAAGGACATTTTCTGGAGTGCGTACTTTCAATTAGCTCTCACCTATCGAAATCTTGAAATATTTTCAGCATGAAATAGATTTCACTAACTTCAAAATAAGAATTATAAACTAATAAATCTTGTATTGGTCGTAAAGAATCAGTAAAGTTTTTTTTAAAAAAGAATATTACAACAAAAAAACATTCAATAGGTTAGAAAATGGTGTTGATAGACGAGAATAAAGGCGAAACAGAACAAAATTTATTAAGTCAAGAGAAGGTACTAACAGATGGTGCCTCTACAAATACGCTTATCGAGTTTATTTCGACATATTTTCCTTTTATTGACGAACCTCTTCGATTAACCTATAGAGGAAGGACGTATAAGGTCATATCTACACAAGCCCGTAAATTTGAATTTGACGAGTTCTTCATCTCCCATCCTTGCCTAAAATGTCCAGAAAATTGCTGTAAGCATATGTATATTCCTATTGGGTTTGAGCAATGTTGGCCCCCTAATAAACTAAAAACACTTCGTACTTTCAAACCCCGGAGATATACGATCTATTTCAACGATCGGAAATTGATTTACTATATTGGAATTACAGGACATAAATGTAAATTTCAGCTGGGAAAGGTTTGCACGATTTGGGATAGTAATACTCTGATTCAGAAGCGTCCTATGGGCTGTCATTTTTATCCCATAACATGGTATTGGGATAATGGCACAATTGTTTTCACCAAACATTGCGACCCCTATCTCTGTAAAATTGAATCAACACGCTACACGGAAGCAGATTTTAAACGTGATTTAAATACCTTTACAAAACTCTGTAAAGAAATCGAAACAATTGGGCTGGCGGTGAATTATCGAACTATCGATGCCTTAAAAGAACAGAGTTATTTTTCAATTTAAATATAATTAATTTAAAATATCTATCTGTTTGAATCAAAAAGATTTATTAAGATATACTGAGTGAAAGATTACCAAAATTTAGTCGAGGGTTCAATTTTGGTAGAGATAATAGATACGTATGCAGAAGCATTTGAGGGATTAGTTACGCAGTTATTAGTAACAGCGAAGACGGAAGCCTTATTAAAAAGTGCGGTATATAGCTTCACTGCATTACCATCTACAGTATTTAATGACGCAGAGGGAGGGATTGTCCGATGGGTTAATCCAAAGGAAACGCCAGATGGAAGACCTGGGGCTGTTGTTCAATTATGGGTCCTTGGTTCTGGAAAAAAGGCGGTTGCAAATTTAGAGGATAAATTAGGACGTAGAACACGGCAAGGAATCCTTGTAGTCCCGACTACGGCTGTATTTAATGCATTGGAATCCAAAAATGAATTTAATATGATGAAAACGGTGGGTCATTGTGGAGATGGGTATGAATGGACCGTGGATTATAAGGGACGAGAAATGATTAATGTGCCAATCATGATGGGACATGATTTTCTCATTGAACATTATTTAGGCTATCAAGAAGGAATAATGGGAGGCAATCTCTGGTTATTTTGTGAGAGTGTTGATGCAGGATTAGAAGCAGGACAAAAAGGGGTTGATGCAATTCTCGAAATTGATGGGGCTATCACTTCCTTCGGTATTTGTTCTGCAGGATCAAAACCTGAAACAAACTTCCCCGAAATTGGTCCCAGCACCAATCACTGGTTTTGTCCTACTTTGAAGGATAAAATTGAAGGATCGAAAGTCCCAGATGGGATTAAGTCTATTCCAGAAATTGTTATAGATGGATTGGATATGACAACCGTAAAAAAAGCAATGAAAGCCGCCATTGATGCCATGCAAGACGTAAAGGGGCTTAGGACAATTTCGGCAGGGAATTACGATGGAAAACTTGGAAAATATAAAATCTATTTGAAAGATCTCTAATTTCTTATCTCTAATTTATTTTTTTAAAGCCAATAAATGATATTTCTATAAATATTTAGTCAATTTTATAAGGATTAAAGCGTCCCTTGACTTTTGAAATAATACGCCCGATGAGGCGCTGTCTAAAGCCCAATTGCCGCTTTTTATTGACCTGAAAATCGACTTTCCGAAACGCTTCTGCCAGAAAAGTCAGCCGTAATCTCTTGCGAAGCCGAAACCCAAAATAGATTCCAAGAAGAAATCGAAGAGGATACGTGGGTAATAACAGATGGTATTGGCTTTTATGGCAACGTAGAGCCTTACTTTGGCGTCGCCAATGAATCATTGGAAAGTACTGAGTATTCACATAAGAGTGATACATGAATAATTTGGGAACCTTCTTTTGCTTCATATTTTTCAAAATATAGTAGATTATTAGACCGGTTCTAATATGATCATCATGTGGATAATAAGAATAAATCCCTTCTGGAGCAAAGACGATATCTGGATTAAATGCTTCTATGGCATTTTGGACTCTTTTGATTGCTTCTGGAGTAATTTCGAGATGGGCATCAATATATCCTAAAAAATCGACATCGGTTACGCCTTCGATTTTGGCAGCGGTTCGGAGTTCTTGGGTACGAATTTGCCCTAATTTCGACCCACGCAATGTTGGTTCCAGAGTACCATACTCCCCTCTTGTCATTGATATAATCTTTACCACGTTTTTTGGATTAGAAGCTACAGTAATCATCAAATTGCTTATGTAAAATTCTAAATCATCCGGATGTGCGCAAAAAAATAAGTATCGCATGGAAACCACGTGACCAGAGGATAAATTTTATGTTCTTCTCGAAAAGATTGTACAAGATTTACAAGTATTTAATATCATTTTAAGGATTTTATAGACAAAAAGCAATCGGTGTTGAAGCGTGAATCATACAAACTTGGAAACTTTGTTTAATCCGAAAACAGTGTGCGTTATAGGAGCCTCTCAGAAGAGAAATAAAGTTGGATCTCAGGTTTTGGTAAATTTAATTACAGCTAGTTTTACGGGGAAAATTTATCCGATTAATCCGAAGCATGATATGTTATTTGGGCTGAAAACCTATAAATCTATTAAAGATATTGTTGAATCAATTGATTTAGCAGTTGTGACGATACCTAATTCGCAAGTACCATCTGTGATAGAGGAATGTGTAGAAGAAAATGTTAAATTTGCGGTAATTATCACGGCAGGTTTTGGGGAAATGGAAGCGTATGATCCAGGTGGGGTTACATTAAGAACTGAACTTCTACAAATTCTGAAACGAGGAAGCCTACGCGTTGTTGGTCCGAATTGTATGGGACTCGTTTCAACCTCGAGTAATTTATTAGCTTTGATGGGATTTGGAATTCCTCCTGCCCGGAAAAAAATTAATGCAAGCATCGTCTCGCAATCAGGAACATGGGGAATTACCACAATTCGGGCAGGTACAGTGCAAGGATTAGGATTTAGCAAGTTTGTAAGTTCTGGAAACGAATTAGACCTTAAGTTTGAAGATTATTTAGAATATTTTGGCGCAGACCCTGATACACAAATTATTTTAGGATTTATTGAGGGATTGCGGCAAGGAAAACGTTTTATTAAGGTTGTTAAAGAGATTGATAAACCGATATTACTTATTAAAGGAGGAAAGACGCAAAGTGGGAAAGTAACGGCAAAATCCCATACAGGTTCATTGGCAGGAAGCCATCAATTGTACGAAGCTATTTTCAAACAATATGGGATCATTGAAGTCAACAATATGAATGAATTAGTGGATTTTGGGAGAGCATTTGCGCGTTGCCTCTCTTATGATCCACCAAAATTCCCAAAAGGGAATCGTGTGGGATTATTTAGTGGAGGAGGAGGGTTTTGTGTTCTTATGGCAGATAATGTCGAGTTAGAAGGTTTGACCTTGGCACAGCTCAGCCCCGAAACCATTGAACAACTAAATAAAATACTGCCGCCCTACTGGTCGCACCGTAATCCTGTAGATTTGGTCGCTTCATGGGATTTCAAATCCTATACAAAAGTGCTTAAAATTTTACTCAAAGATCCGAATATCGATGCGGTCATTGCACGTCCTCCTCTTGGATTTTCGCTTATATATGAAAATGAAGATGTTATACAATTTATTAAGCAAAATCCCCAAAGTGTGGTTGCTATGCCCCATGATATGGTTAAAAGTTTTGATCTAAGCATAGTTCGAGAAATGGGTAGAATCGCCAAAAGGTCTACAAAACCAATCATTGTCCCTTTGGGATTTTATACGGCAGAAGCTCCGAAACAATATGAAATCATCCGGGAACTTGACGACCGAGGAATTTTAATCGCACCATCAGGTCAGCAAGCCGCTCGAATATTGAAAAAGCTCTGGGATTTTTATAAATATCAAGAGAAAAAAAAAGGAGATAAGAATAGATGATGCAAAATGAAGATTTATTGAGAGGAAGGAATTACTCAAAATTATTGAAATTTATTGGGTTAGGGGCAATCATAGCATTAGGGATTTGTATTATTGCGGGTTTTATGTTTAATTGTCTATTCTATCTTATTTTACTTTATTTTATTGTTTTAGGTGCAATTATTGGTTATATAGGAGGAATTTGGCTCTGGGAATATTTGGCTACTTCAGAATTAATTACTAACGAGTTGAAAAGGAGAATTAAGATAGGAGGTTTGTTTATTTTGATTGGATTTGCAGCTTTTATTTCATTTAACCTATATATCGCATTTTATGGAGACTTTCAATTCCTTCAAATGATTATTTATTATGGAAATAATTTACTTCTTTTCATGTTTTGTTATTTCATTGGATATTTGTTGGCTATTTGGAAGCCGCAAAAAGAGCCAGAATCCCAAAAGAACTTTCAAAAGAAATTTAGCGTTGATTGGGTGATTATTAAAAGATTATTTCGAGTTATCATCCCAATTTGTGGAATCATTTTTGGAATCTTTTTGGGAATTGGATTAATTCAAGAACAATTATTAAATTATTTATTGTATTATGGTATATTTTTGCTATTAGTGCTTGGTTTCTGTCTTGGTTATCTTATTTGGGAGCATCTAAAAAAGACGAATCTTATTTCAGGACAATTTCAGATGCAATTAAAATGGATATCGATTGTCGCAACGGGAATATTAGGAATGCTTGTAGGATATGGTTTTTTTGTCCTATCAATGCAAACGTTCCAATTATTTCAAGAATTGATTCTTTATTACTCAGTTTTTCTTATCTGCATGTTCTTTTACTTCATAGGATTATTCTTTTCAATTTTTAAATCAAAATAGACTTATATTTGAAAGGAAGAATTTTTTAGGCAACATAGAAAAGTTCGTGATAAAATGGTAGATTTAGAAGAAATCCTCATATGTCAAGAGCACGAGGCGCCTTATATAATAGGAAATCTTGATATTAAACGGGGAAAAGGGAAGCTATTGCTGCAATTTACCGTCATCTGCCCAGTTGATCAAAAATTAGAGAAGATATCAGTCGAATTACCTTCAGAAGAAATGGAAAAATATTATCAATTCTTAGCAGATAAAACATTTCGTTGTGAAAAATGTTTTAGAGAAGCTGAAATCCTAGATGCAGTCATTCACAAGACAAAAGTAGATATTTATCTAAAATGTATCGAACATGGGCGACTTATCACCAGAGAAATTAGTCCTGAAATCTATGACAAGATTCGTTTTGCGTGGGATACAAAAGATTTAAAGAAAGAAGAAGAAAAAATTTATTAATCTTCTATTTTTTCCTCCATTGAATTAGAAGCTATTTCATGAATAAAATTAGGATTTGTAATTATTTCAGGCGATTAGTTAAGTTTATTCAATCCGCGTAACACTTATAATCTCAATTGGATGATATTGTTTCATTTCTTGAAGTTTCACTTGTGCATCGACTTCATCGATTGCCTGAATATTTACAGTATATTTAATATTTTTGGAATCTACGAAAACAACTTGAAATTTTGCTAAATTAATAGTTGGAAGGACTTCTGGTTCCAAAGGTTCAAGATCTGCTTCGACCTCCAAAAATTCAAGAGGCATATCTGGGGGTGGAGGAGGACCTGTAATAGGAGGAGCTTTGGTTACAGGTACCGTTATAGGGATAGATGTAGAAGATGCAGTCATCTGGGAAAGTTCTTCGGGTAATGCCTCTTTCTTTTTAGGTTCTAAGAAGGATAATTTTACATTTTTGAGGACATCTAATTTTTGTAATAGACTTTTATATTTAGATTTAATAAGAGGTTCAATACTTTCTTGCACATTAGTTTCTTCTGGAGATGCAAGAATTTGATAAGCTTTTTTTGCAGCAATCTTCATATTTTGAACGATTAAAGCAATATCTTCTTTAGCATAAGAAATGCATGCAATATATCCGACTGTTTCAATTGGAAAAATTAACATATATGCAGGTTTACCATCTTTTTCAGTTACCATTATTAAATAAGATAATTTAGTCCCGAGAAGTGAGTTCTCAAGTTCTTTACGAGTCCCCTCCGCGCCTTCCAGTGTAAATAATGTAGTAGCTGAGATCTCATCTTCATTAATGTCTTTTGGTAATTTACTGGCGAATGAGAGTCCTTGCCAATCAGCAATGATTACTGCCTCAATGCTATCGCAATTTTCAATCAATTCATCTACAATCTTATTTAATAATACCCCTTTGCTTTCCTTAACACTGCGCAGAGAGGATGTAATATGTCCCATAACCAAGGGAGGCTCCATTTCCTTTTATTATTCAACTCATTTAATGAGAGTTGCCCAATTAGGCAATCTTATTCTCGATTAAGTTAATTCATTTTAAAATACTAAGGGATTCGTAATAAAGATTATGTTTTTTATCAGTAGATCCGAATGTTACGGAGAATCACCTCCAGTTAATTTCTGAACTTTT
>SUPS01000074.1 GCA_005191415.1 Candidatus Helarchaeota ASGARD archaeon Hel_GB_A | reverse complement strand
AATTTTTAACTTTAATGCACCATATATCTTTCAACCATCATTACCTTCTTTAAGATATTCCTTTTAATGCACTATTACCTTTTTTAATGCATTCCTTTCTATTAATTCTCTTTATAAAATTTCACAACATTATATGCTAATTTTTATGACAACTTTGCTTCATAAACTCTTAAATAGCATATGAAAGATGAAATGAATATGGTCGAACTTGAATTTGAAATTGATACCTATAAAATTCACATCTTCTCAAGATCGCCACCCAGTGAAAAGCCAACTCTCGCTGTAATCACTCTTTGGAAAGATGACACTATTCGGGGCTATCTACATTTTTACCCTGATAGGATTCTATTACCAAATCCTACTTACGATAAAGGACCACCCGAACGTATTCGCTTACGATTTCACATGTATCAATTTCCCATAATTGTAGATATACTACGAAATGAAAAGCCGCTCTTCATCGAATATTCTGAACCACCTCCTACAGGAATTCTACGTAGTGGAAAAGAACCCATCGGAGAGGAAGAGAAGCTTTTTCATCCAAAAGAATAATACATTCTTTTTTTTCTTTTAAATTATGAAAAAAATATCTTCAATACGTTCCAGAAACCAAAGGGTCGTGGGGATTAATAGAATTACCAAAAATAGAAGCGCAATTCCAAAGAAAATTCCCGCTATCACATCGGTTGGATAATGTGCTCCTAAATAAATTCGACTATAACCCACAAAAAGCAATCCACAAACGGTAATAACTAAAATCGAAAAATTATTGAAATAATATGTTAAAATTAATGTTTGCAGAACGAAAGTAGTTACATGTCCTGAGGGTAGGGAAGGCCCTCCATTCCGTAAAAGAAAATCTCGTAATTCGATTTTATCTTTAATCTTTTCGTTTTTATATGGGCGTTTGCGCCGTATAATTAATTTAACCAAAAATTGTATAATCCCGAATAGAATCAGTCCTGAACCGAGGATTGCTGCTAATTGATCATAATGTAATAAGAACAAAATAAGACAGCCTGCAATCCAAGGGATGACAGAACCGATATGCGTAAAATACACGAAAATACTATGTAAGATATCCCCATATTTATGACCATTTATACGACAAACCCAATATTCATCCCATTCTTGAATTCGCTGTAACATCCTTACCAAAACTCTATGAAGTAGTTGATTGAGGCTTTAATTTCTTCAATTTTTTTGAAATGCGTTCAATAATCTCTTCATGAGATAAGATATAGCCATATAGTAATTCAAAGGTTTGTAGTGTTTTTTTATGTAATTCAGAGGTCCAACCTGCACAACAATCATCTATTATAATCGTTTGAAACCCGTAATCCGCAGCTTCTCGTGCGGTCGATTCCACACAAAAATGCGTAACTACTCCAGCCACCAGGAGCGTTTTTACCCCCATATTTCGCAGGAAACTATCTAAGCGAGTGGAGATAAACGTCCCACTTGTGTTTTTTTGCAAAACCAAATCTTCCTCTACTGGCTTCAAGGCATCAATTATCTCCGAGCTCGGGTGGGAAATATGCGGATAGGGCACCTCGCCTAAAAATTGCTTTGCTAATTTATTCTGTTTTTGGAGAGGTTCTGGTAAATCACTTCCATCTACCATAAAACTTGAGTATTTAGTGTAGATTATTGGGACTTTAACCATATGACAAAAATCAATTAATTTCTTTAAATTTGGTACGACTTTTTTTTCTACTTCCTCCACAAAATAGTCTAAAATACCAGGGCTGATTCTGTCCAATGTCTTAAAGACGGTCCAATCCTTCTCTACTTGATATTTTTGCATATCTATTATAATAAGAGCCGTCTTCTTTGGATGTATCTCCTCAAGTTGATCGTGACGAAATCTCAAATATTTCTCAAATTGCTCCAAGGGATATCACCAATCTTTTTATTCAAATTTGCATAGTTATTTTATTAAGATTTTTCTCAGAAGAGGTTTTCTTATGGCGCAAATATTAGGAAAATTTACATTTGTCTTACATTCCCACTTACCATACGTTATAAACCATGGAATGTGGCCGCATGGAATGGACTGGTTAAATGAATGCACTGCTGAAAGTTATATTCCTATTTTGAATATTTTAAATCAATTAGTTGAAGAAGGGTTTCATCCCCATTTAACTATCGGAATTACTCCGGTTCTCACTGAACAGTTACGCGATCCTGCATTTATTAAAGCCTTTCTTCATTATCTTCATGAGAAAAAAGCCGCTGCACTGAAAGATCAGGATACCTTTACCCAGTGGAACCGTCCTCATTTGGTTAAATTGGCTCGAATGTGGGAAGAGTTCTATAATACTATAGAAACCTCTTTCGTAGAGAAATATAAGAAAGATATTATACACGGTTTTAAAATCCTTCAAGATAATGGATATATTGAAATTATTACATGTGCTGCTACGCATGGCTATCTTCCCCTATTAAAAACAGATAATAGTGTCTATGCTCAAGTAGCAATGGGGGTTCAGGTCTATAAAAAACACTATGGACGCGCACCTCTAGGGGTCTGGCTCCCAGAATGCGGATATCGTCCAGGATATAAATGGAAACCTCCCGTAGGTCCGGAACAAGAACCATATCCTCGAAAAGGTGTGGAAGAAATTCTAAGTGAAAATGGGTTGAAGTATTTCATTGTAGATACGCATCTTCTCCTGGGAGGCGAGGCGGTAGGTGTTTATGCCGCCCGATTTAAAGCACTCCAAATGCTCTGGGAAACTTTCAAAGAACAATATGAGCCTGAACCCGTAAAGAAAGAAAAATCACCTTATAATATTTATTATGTGAGCAGTGCAAATCCTGATCTCAAACCCGTCGCTATTTTTACAAGAGATCCGAAAACATCTATTCAGCTTTGGAGTGCCGAACATGGCTATCCAGGCGATGGCTGGTATTTAGAGTTCCATAAAAAGCATTTTCCAGGCGGACTTCGTTATTGGCGCGTTACTAGCGCAAAATCGTCCCTCGGCGATAAATGGGAATACGAACCAGATAAAGTAGATGCTCGACTTGATGAAAATGCTAACCATTATAAAGAGCTGATTAAAGGAATTCTCCGGGAATATCTCGAGAAGAATGGAAGCCCTGGCATTGTTGTAGCACCATACGATACTGAATTATTTGGACACTGGTTCTTTGAAGGACCCCGTTTTCTTTATCGGGTGTTAAAATGGATTGAACTGGATCCTGAAATTGAGTTGACCACTTGTGGGACTTATCTCCAGGCATCCCCTCCGACAACTATGGTTAAGCTCCCAGAAGGGTCATGGGGCGAAGGACAAGGGCATTGGATTTGGTTGAATGAATGGACCAGCTGGACTTGGGAAAAAATTTACGAATGTGAAGATCTTATGATAGACCTCGTTAATAAATACTCCAATACAACAGATCCGAATCTTCAGAATATTCTGAAACAGCTTGGTCGCGAATTATTACTTCTTGAATCCAGTGATTGGCAGTTCCTCATCTCTACCTGGAGCGCTCGTGACTATGCCGAAAACCGCGTCGCTGAACATTACAACCGTTTCAAACGTTTAGCAACTATGGCTATGAGATATGCCAATAAAGAACCAGTTGATGAGGGCGATTGGACCTATCTTGGTCAGTTGGAAAAAGAGGATATGCTCTTCAAAGAAATCGACCCTTCTATTTGGCGTAATTCAAAATAATTAAAAAAGCGTGATTCAAATTTCGTGCTTTGAAGAGATTTTTAATGCTAATACTATCGCAGTTATTGGCGCTTCACAAGATCCCAATAAATTAGGTTATAAAATCGTGGAAAATCTCGTAGCACAACAAAGAAAAGTCTATCCAATTAATCCGAGTATTACTCACGTATTGAATTTAAAGGCCTATGCTTCGGTAAAGGACGTTCCAGAGCCTATTACACTCGCAATATTAATTATTTCTCCAAAGCGTATTCTGCAAGCAATAACTGATTGTGGTATTAAAGGCATCAAATATGCAATTATTATTTCAGAAGGCTTCCAGGAAACTGGTCCCGAAGGCGCTCAACTTCAAGAAACCTTAAAAAAACTATTAGATAAATACAAAATTCGGGCAATTGGTCCTAATACAATGGGTATTCATGATACAGTTACTCCATTCACTGCATCCTTTCTTGATAGCATGAGAAACCTTAAGCCAGGGTCTGTTTCTATTTCGTCTCAAACAGGTATTTTGGCAGGTGCGCTTCTCCAATATTTAAATCTTACAAAAAATATCGGAATTGCTCGTGTGATCGACCTTGGGAACAAAATCGACTTGGACCATGGCGATGTCTTAGAATTTTTTATGAATGACAAAAATACTAAAGTCATTGGCATGCATATTGAAGGGGTCTCGAATGGGCAGAAATTTGCCCAACGGCTCAAAGAAGCTTCTTTAAGGAAGCCAGTAGTGATATTAAAAGGCGGGGTAATGGATGAAACCAAACGAATCGTTGCCTCTCATACAGGGAGTATTGCTGGAGACGAAAAAATCTTTGATAGTTTGGTAAGAAAGTCAGGTGCAATTCGCGTAATTGATTTCCCAGAATTCGCTGATGTATTAAAAGGTTTTTCCTATATGCCATGCCCTGAAGGCAATGAAGTTGCAATAATTACTGGAAGTGGCGGAGCTGCGGTCATTACAATCGATGCCTTGTTACGGAATGGACTCAAATTGGCAAAACTTTCTAAAAACACTATTGAAGAAATACGGCGATTTATTCCAGAAGAAGGCAAAATTCAAAACCCAATAGATATTTGGCCGAGTGCAGTGCGCTACGGGATTGATACACTCTTCGCTCGGATGATCGCCCTACTTAATGATGACCCAAACGTAAAAGCTATCATCACTCTGCTCTTTAAAGTTGAAGATTTCTCCTATGATTTTGATCCTATTATTCAAGCAGCTCTTTCCTGTTCAAAACCTATCTTTTTTGCGATTCAAGGCACCGATACTGAGAACATCCGTAATACTTTTGAATCTAAAGGATTACCTACCTTTAGCTATGGCGAAAGAATCACTCGGATCCTTTACTATATGTGGAACTATAAGAAATTTCTAAAAAATTCACGAAATTCCATAAATAATTCTTAAATTCAAGTCTTATTCTCGATGATAACATGACAAAGTTCTTTAAATTTTACTATATTTTTCCATTTTGAAAGATCCTGTAAAGAAAAGCTGTTAGGCATTAAGAAATACTTGAATCCCAACTTTTTCCCTTTATAAGTAGAAATTAATTTATTCAGTTGCCTTGTGAAGATTGTTATTTTTGATCGATCTTTAGTTAAATAATTGTAAGTGATCAGATGATATATATCGTTTTTAGGCTTTCTATAGGACGAGTAAATAAGTATTGATTCAGATGGAATGACATCAAAATCATCAATTGATAATACCTGAACTGGAATTTCGAAGATCCACTCTATCTTAGAAGCTATAGTAGAAATTTTTCTTGTATTCTCTTTATCAGCATTTATTAGAAGATCTATATCGGATTCCGGCTGGTAATCCCCTCGTGCATAACTGCCGAAGAGATATACCTCTCCTATAATTTTCGATTCATATAAAAGAGCAATTAAATATCCTATAATGATGGATCGCTTATTTAAAGAGTCATCCATATCAAACATTTTTAATAAATCGCTCATTTTAATTCATCTTTGTAATTATTCCCAGTAAAAGGCAGACAAATTCTTTCAATATTTGCGCTATTCTATAGTAATATTCATCGTACAACTTTTAATCTCTTCAGGATCAAGTTTCATTGGAATTCTGAAGGCGAGGACTGTTCCTTGATAGAGGGTATCGTATCCTCCATTAGTCGTAGCATAGGTGTATAAATTGTATTTATAGATTGTATATAATTCTGAGAGCGCAAATTTAAGCTTAATGTCTAAATCTTGAGCATGGACTAAGATCGTCTTCGCAGAAAATTCTTCATCTGTTAGAATATCCGATTGACTCTTATCGTATTTAAACAATATTTTATTTAAATCCCCTGTGAGGTAGAATGGAAATTCTGTGAGATAAATGAGCTCTACAGAATTCTCACTTTTATTTTTTACGTTAATGATAACTTTAATTTGATTTTTATCTTCAATTACTTCGAAGAATTTACTCACTCGGATTGGTACTAAATCAGCTCCACAAAGTACTTGTCCATCTGCGCTCAATCGTATATTGACGAGTTTTTCGGCTTGATTTATCTCTGTCTCATAATGTTTTTCTAAAAAATCACCCAAATCCCCATACCGATCTCTCTTTACATCTTCAAGAGTGACATCTTCTTCAACAAAATGATCGAAAAAGGCATAACGTCGCCATCGATCTACTATAAAATCTAAATCTTTTGTATAATATGCTTCTTTTCGACGTTGAAACGTATTTAGAATATTAATCGGTTTAGGTTTATAGTCCAATTCAAAAATAGATCCTGCATAGAATGGATGAAAATAGATATTAATTTGAGACGTTTCTAAAAGAATTTCGTCCCACCCATCTTTATCAATATCACAAGGACCAATGACTGGGGTAAGTTTTTGATGGCTCTCGCTTTCCCTTACGATAATCTTTTCAGCTTCTATCAAATAAGAATAGACATTGTGACGCATAAAAGCAAAATACACGCCACCAAATTGCCCATGCCAATAAGGATCATTACATTGTGCTTTATAAATTTCTCGTGCAGCCTTTTTAGTCTGTTCATTTCTTCCCCAATTTGCTTCTAAATACCGTAATTTGTCTCGAACCCAGAGCATTTTCTTGTGCATATTATTTGCTTCGTGATATTTGACAAGGAATTGCCTCCAGAACCCGCCTCGTAAGAATTTTAATATCTCTTGCGAATTTTCTAGTTTTTTTGCTTTCGCTTTCTTAATGAGATTTTCCAGCATGGTTCGCTCTGGGGTGGGAAGTACCCAGTATGACATTTTATCATATGAAGTAGTGGGTAAATAAATCAGTCCCCGTGGCTTATATTCTTTAAAATACTCTGAGAGGGTGAGGCTTCGACACCACGGCGTTTTCTCAACCATTGAGAATAGTTTATCCATCCAAGGTGTTCCATCATAACCTTCTTTATAGCAAATTTTATGGGTCGTGCCCCATAATCCATATTTTTCTGCATCATCGATGAGACAGATCAAGCGTTCAGGTTCGAGTGATAAGTTTTTCGATAAATAGTCAAATGTTTGCTCAACCGGTTTCCAAGGTGTAATATATCGCAAATGCTCATTGATGGGTACTACGTTTACTTTCGAGCCTTGCTCTTCTGTCACATAAGTATAGAACGTCTCTTCTTCTGAAAGCCCATTCATACGAAGGTGGTAATCATCGATAAAGATATATTTTATATTTGCTTCCTCAAGAATTTTTGGTAAATGGGGTTCCCAAACGCGCTCAGCAAGCCAAAATCCTTCAACATCTACTGAAAATAATTCTCTAATAAAATCTCTTAACAAAGTTATTTGTTGAAATTTGTCTTCATCGGGAATCATGGCAATTATCGGCTCATAATATGCTCCGCCTACTATTTCAACCTGTTTCCGATCAACTAGTTTCTTTAATAAATCGATATAATCTGGCTTATTTTCTACTAACCACTCTAATAAGTATCCAGAGAAATGCAACCCTACTTTAACCTTAGGATAATAATCCAACGTCTGGATTAAGGGACGATATGAAACTTTATATGCAACATCAATAATATGACCAAAATTGCCTACTGGTTGATGAAAATGAAATACAATGGGGAAATTTATCTTTTTTTGGGATGATGTGGCTTGATCCATTTTATCATCTCAAAGATACGATCTTTAACAATTTCTAGAATTTATAAGAATTACCTTCCTCTTTATAAAGGAAATGGGATTTGATTTCCAAACGAATATTCCTACTACTGCTATCTTCTATTCTAGAACCTTCAGCAGAAAAGTCGTGAGATATTGAATTTCAATGTTCCGATTATTTTTTCTACGTGCGTAATTGAGGTTAAAAGTACAAAAGGGACAAGATGTTACCAAAGAATCTGCCCTGCCTACCGCTTGATCTACCCGTTTCAAAGCCACTTGCACAGATAACTCTTTAAATCCTGCTCTAACGGCTGAATCCGCACCACAGCAATCTGCTGCCTGACGATTATTTAAAAATTCAACCAATTCAGCAGCCTTTTTTAGGATCTCTCTAGGGGCATCGTATTTTCCAAATTCCCGACTGAGATGACATGGATCGTGGTAAATTACTTTCTCACTCAATTTCTTAAATTGAATTTTTCCCGCTTTCAGCGCATCCGCAATTACATCTACGATATGCCTCACTTTGATTGATTTCCCTAACACCTCCGGATAAAACTTGGTAAAACAACGATAACATCCAGAACAGGAAACAATCAATTCTTTTACGCCGTGTGCCTTGAAAATTTCGAGATTCTCTTCAAAAAATTTCTTAGCACTCGCTACATCGCCCAAATCCACCAACGGACTCCCACAACAGATTTCATCTTTAATTACTTTAAAAGGAATTCCTATTTTTTTCAGGATTTGGACCGATGAATTTGCAATCTCTTTCATAAAATACCCAGGTAAACACCCTGCATAATAAAGGGTCGATGCTGTTTCATCGAATTCAAAATTTTCTGGCAAGTATTCCAACAACCGCTCTGGATCTCCTTTGACAGAGTTTTTTCGCTGTAAAATCCCATCTCTCAATCCTTGATGTCCAGCCAATAATTCATATCCTTGATTGAATAACTCCTCCCTTGCTTTCCCAATAACCTTCACAATCTTAATTTCTGAAGGACAAGTTACTTGACATTTTTCACATTTCGGACAATTATAGATGCTTTGAAATTCATCAGATGAAATTTTCTCTCGATTGAAAATTTTCCTCGCAATTTGTAATCTATAATAGGGCGCATCTATTTCTTTTTGGGTATAAGCATAAATTGGGCAACTTAAAGTGCATGTATGACAGTCAATACATTTGTCAATTTCTTCTATTAATTCCTGCATAGTAACCACGATTATCCGAATATGCAAGTCAATATTAATATTTTCGATCGCTGGTTACAAATTGTAGCTGTAGATTTATTAATTTGAAAGGTATCGTAATTTCGTACTCAATTTCAGTTAGATTATGAAGATAAAAAAGAATTAAAGCGGTGAATTTTAGATGGGTTTAAAAGAAACTCTTGAAACTTTTAAAGCTGATAACGCGAAAGGAATACGGAAATTTAATGTAAGAATCGAAGACAATGGTGCTATGTCCTTTAAAGTCAGTATGGGTGAAAAACCTCACGTTGTATTTACGGGATCTCCTCCAGGACTAGGCGGCGAAGATAAAGGCCCCTCTCCATTACTCCTAACTTTAGGGGTTATTGGAGCATGCATTGGAACTGTAATCAAATTCTGGGCACAAATAATGGACATAAAAATAGATAATATTGATATCTCTATGCGAGGCAATATTAATCTCTGTGGTATTTTCGGTATTGGGGATCATAAAGCTGCCTTTACGGACTTGAAACCAATAGTACGTATAACTACCAGTGAAGATAAGGCAAAGATCGATGAACTTCTGAAAAATGTTGAGGAACACTGTCCAGCATTCTTCCTCATAAGAGATGCAAATCCTATCGAATGGGATGTTAAGCTTAAAAGTTCTTAAATGGAAAGAAAAAAATTTATAATTTCTAACTTTTTTTATTTTTTCAATTTTTCGAAATTACGAAAATATCCATCTTTTTTAGTTTTCAAAAGCTTAATTGATTCAGGTTAAAATTAAGATTAATAAATATACCATTATCAAATTTCCTATAATTATACCCACATCTTTTATGTGTTTCCCTGGTACAGTTGGTCTTCGATAAATATACATGGGTCCTATTGGTACAATAATAAATGGAAAGAGATAATAATTGGCTAAAAGGATCATTGCTAAAATGCCCAAGATAATTGTGAGAATAGAAGCTGATATTACTATAATTTGAATTGTTCGTTGAGAAAATGTCTGAATCGCTTCTTGATCGATAGCTTCATGCACAACTTGTCCACTAAATGAAAACGTAAGAAATGTCGAAAGAAGAAGAATTTCCCCCCATGACATTGGCGTAGGAGGCGCCTGAATTCTAATCATTAAATAGGGAAAAACGATATGAGAAAACACTAAAATGAATTTATTAATGATTGCGTATTGCTTCAATTTTATACAATATCCTACTACAAGAATAATGGATAATAAGGCAAAAACGAGCGTAAGTGGCTCTAATAAAAATGTTTCGATCATAAGTGTAAATCCTAAAATAAATGATATAATGGCTATCGTCCCTAGCTCTTTTGTCGTATAATCTATATCTCTATCTTTATCAATAGCATCGTTCAGTAAATTTCCCGTAATTCCAATAAAACTCCAACCAAATATAATGCCTAAATAGTTTTGGATATCCAAATCATTGATATAAATTGCAAGAATACAAGGCACCACTACTGAAAAGAGGTAATCTAGCCGTAATAGACTAATTCGACCTGTTTCCATTTTTCTTTCACAATGATCTTATTTTTTGATCAGCTATCTCCATTCTATTTTTGAATCTATCTTAATAAAATTTATTTTCTCATTTTCGAATCTTCTATAAAAAAAAGAATAGGAGCTAACTATAATGGTTAATAAAAACGCATTGAAGCGGGTTCTTCTCGAAATTCTAATAATGACAATTATCTTAGGTGCGTTTGTTGGAATCTGGTTCATCAATAAAATTGGTCCATGGCAATCTTGGAAATATTTAAAGCCCCCTTACCTTAGCTGGACAGACGATACTTCTACTACCATCACTATAAGTTTCCAGACACCCGTAAATGTTTCCACTATTATTCAATATGGTACAAGCAAGAATTATACTAATTTTACCACTACTACAAACAAACAATGGCATAGTATTACCTTGACGAATTTACAACCATCCACCACCTATTATTATCGCATCAGTTCTCCTAATTACAATTACTCTTATATGAATGTGGATTATTATTTTACAACAGGTCCAAGCTCAGCTGAAACATTCCGATTCGTTGTTTATGGTGATAATCGTCCTGACAACTTTGGACGATGCGCTAATGAGAAGATAGTGAGTGAAATCATTAATTATCGTCCCGACTTTGTAATCAATGTCGGTGATATCGTTCTGGATGCCACAGGGAATGCAAATGGCCAATGGGATCGACTCTTTTATGAATGGCGTAATCTAGCTCCCTACACGCCTCTCATGATTGCTTTGGGAAACCACGAATTCTATGAGGATTCTAGCCCAGGGGAAGCAGATAATGGAGCTTACTGGTTGCAAACGTTTCATTTCCCTAATACAGAGGTATATTACTCCTTTAATTATAGCAATGCCCATTTCATTTGTTTAAACCTCTCTATAGATGAACATCGCGTTCTTCCTGGAAGTCCTGAATACACGTGGCTAATCAATGATCTAGCAAAAGCGAATTCCAGTCCTACTATCGATTGGATCTTCGTCTTTTTCCATGTCCCGCTCTATTCCTCAGGTAGCCACAGCTCGAATCAAGAATTAATCCACGACCTTGAGAATATATTTGTCAATTCAGGAGTAGATGTTGTTCTTCAAGGGCATGACCATCATTATGAACGCATTTACATCAATAATATCTATTATTTCGTTTTCGGCGGCGGCGGTGCTGAACAAGAAGTTTGGCTTGCCACTAATCCGTGGTCGCAACATGCGGAAATTGCAGTGCACTATGGTGCTTTTCAAATCGATGGAAAAACCTTGACTATGCAAGCTGTCCGTGTCGATGGCTATATCTTTGACGAATTAACCATTACTAAATCGTGAGGTGAATAATAATGAATGTCGTGAATTATGGATATTTTCTTTTCGGCATATTTATTTTCTGTTCTTGGCGTCTCTTCCACCATATTAATTATTTTAAACGAACTCCAACGCCCGTACCTGGGAAAAGCTCTGTCACCTTCTTTACATTTGGTGCTATCTACTTCTTAGTCCTTATAAATCTCTTTCAAAACATCGACTTGACATATGGCTACGATTGTTTGACCTTGCTTCCCTCCGTGCTAATCATTCTAGGATTAATCAATTTTTGGGGTGAATCTTTCATAGCCCCTACAAAAAATTACCTGTTCGCGCTTGGACTTGGAGTTCTCATTGGAACGGCTTCTCTTGGCATATCTTATTTCGCTTTCCTTAATGCAGGAATTCCTTTCATCTCTGGATTCATTGAATTGATCCCTTACTTATTAGGTCTTATCATTGGCGTTATCGCAGGTAAATTAATTTATGTCTTCTTTTTAAAACGTCGATATCCTAATTGGAATACCCCTCTCTGGCAAATCAATAATTTATGGCGAATTATCAATCATACCGCCTTCCTTTTTTCTCTCTTAATCCTCGCGGTTCTCGAAGGACTACTTCAAATGGAATCGAATAGCCTAATTTATCTCTTTATATCTTTCTAATTCTTTTTATTTATGCCACTTTCTTCTTGAATTTGAGACTTAATCCTTTAAGTAGTTCTCCTTTCTTTCTATAACGAATCTGGTTATTTTCCTTTACTGTTCGAATTGCATCGCTCTTAATTAAAAAGTTGAGTGCAAGCCAAATCTTAGCAGGCGAAATATTGATCCCAAACTTTTCTTCATACATCTTTTGAATCTCTGGAATGATAAGAATCTTACTGGTTGATTCTATTACTTCATAAACATTCTTTATATGGTTCATTTCTTCTAAAATTTCATTAAAATTTTCAAACGCTGTCAATTCGACGGGTATCTTCGGATTAAGGTTAGGATACATCGCTAAAAATGCCTCAATGATATGTTCTAATATTAATTTTCCTTGTAATTCATCATCATCTTGATCAAACCATGTTGTAAAACATAATTTGCCCTCTATTCCCATTAAAATCATATGACGATGCATATTAATTGATTTTATCTCGCCCTCTCCCAATTCCTTCGCAAAATTGGAGAATGCTGATAAAAAACCTGAAACTATATTCGGATCCTTGCCTTCTCCTTCCTCCATGTGCGAATATACCATAGTGCCATGTATCCAAAAGATTATTACATTTCTAAGCATCCAAACACTTCGGCAATATTCAGTAATTTAACTTTAAATAGCTGCCAAGCCCGATCCACATAAAAATCGTGCCTACAATTCCTAAATCTACTCCAAAAAGGGGAATCATAACCGATTCCGCATCAAGTAAGATTCCCACCGAAAAAATCAATAAACTAAATAACATTAACAAAGATTTTTTCCGAAGTATTCCAGGTGATTTAATCGCTATATATAAATACAGAATGAAAATCTCACCTCCTAAAAGAAGATATAAGGGAATATTGAGCTGACGGGCTAATGGAATATCAACAAAAATTATTAATATCGTTCCAATTACTCCAATTCCGGAAAAAACGTATTTTGTTTTCACAAAATATGTCTCAACAACCAACGTTATAAAAATCAAGGCAATCATTGAAGCACCAACTGCTAACTTCCAAAATATATTATATATATCTGAATATTCGACCTGAAAATCTGTTATTAAGAAAAATATTCTCTGAAGACTTGCCATAAATGCAAACATGGCAATCCCCAGTCGAAAATATCTCTGGCTCTTCAATTCATCTTCTGTTCTTTGTCTCTTTATAAATACTATTCCAGCAAATATCAAAAAACAAGTAAAAGCCACCTTAATCCAAAACTCAGCCCAAAATAATATATCTGACAAAGGTATATCACCATACATTTTGAATTATTAATTAATTGCATTATGAATTGTCTTTTTTATAAATTTATGCATTTAATAGTTCCCTAATCGCCTTGAATTTTAATTAAAACAAAAATAGAAAGGCTTAAAGTCTCATACAAAAAAAAGAAGTATATTTGAAAATCTTATTTAACAATTTCGTAGCATTCATCACGGAATTCCTTTAAGAAAGTGGCAACAGTTATAACCATGTCTTGTAATTCTGATTCATCAAGATCAACCGCGCTTCTATCTACCATAAGCACAATATCTCCATCACTGGCAATTCCAAATTTGGCTTCCCACATCCGCATTTGCAATCTTAAAAGGTAGTTATATAATTTGCATTCATTTTTCGTTGGTTTGTTCAAGAATAAGCAGCCTACTTGAATTCGCGGCGGAATATCTCCCTTCCTTTCTTGATAAATTATATTTATTTGCCATCCAATTCCCTTATAACTTTGTAAAAATTCCATTCACCTTTTTTTTCTTTCTTTAAAGTTTTCGATATCATTGGAATCATTGGATTGATTCTCTTTACAAGATCGTCACGATACGCGTATTTGGTATGGAAAGGACAGGTAGAACGTGCTCTTAAAAAATATGAAAAAGAAGGAGATCGGAAAAGTTATGCAGAATGTTTAATGGTCATGGGACAATTATATCATGGAATAAAGAAATTTGAGCAAGCCCAAGATTATTATTTAAGTGCATTAGAAATTTTCAAAGAACTTCTTTATGATGATGGAAAATTATTAGCCTATTATGTAATTGGATTGACTAATGAGGAACTTCAGAAATTTACTTCAGCCGAGGAGTATTACCTCACTGGACTTGATTTAGCAAAAACGCGGAATGACTGGGAGATCGCTCATGAATTTGCATTATGTCTGGCACATTTATACGATTTGCAAGGAGTGGAAACCAAAGTAAATGATTTTTATCTTGAAGCCGATTCTATTAAAAATTCATATCTTTAATATATTAAAACTCTAAGCGCTTTAACGTCGTGAAATGTCGGTTTTACGACGGTAATTAATTGCATGAAAGAAATCATAGGTGCTTTTATCTTATAAAGAATGAAGTTTATTTAGTATTTTCTTTATAATTCCTGCATTATGTATATAGATCTTTTATGATTCTTTTACCAAAATAACGATACTCTCTTTATGCATAGTTTTTCCTTTTAACCCTTTGATATTGGAGGGCGAGTTTTCCCATGGCATTCGTTTTGAGGGGATATTCCGATAAAAAGTTTTCACATGTGTGAAATTCAGGTGGTTTCCCAATTCGATGATGATTTGGTCAGTGGGTATTTGATAGCCACAAACCGTCCTATTTCCGACCACAAAGCAACAGTGGGCGCGGTGTTTTAAAACATCATACATTTTTATAAGGCACTCATTGAAATCAATGAAAAAATTTTTTAATTCTTTACTTCGCTTGGGTTTCTTTGCATCGATTAATTGAATAATTTCATTTAAGGTGGGTGATTCTAATTCAATTTCTTTTCGTTTCTGATTTCCTCCTAATAGTTGATTATCCAACCCCCTGATATTTTTATACCCAAGGAACTCTAATGATAATCGAGAAAATTGCCCATAGGCGACTGTGGTTCGACTATCTCCGTAAGGGGGACTTGTAACGAGTAGATCAATTGAATCTGAGGGTATTGGCATGTCTTGAGTTCTACATAGGTGTAATTCTTCTTTTTTGGGGACATATTTCTGATTACAAACGGTGTAATATTGCCGCATCATCTCAATAGAATTCTTTAAATTATTAAAGAAAATTGCTTGTACATCAGGATGGAATTCCTTTAATTTCTCTTTTTTCATCCTATACAATTTAAATTCGCTATTTCTCGTGTTTGAAACAAGCCGAACTGTATTCGAGAAGACGATTTTTAAAAAATCGCCGATATCTGGCGCCTTTTGGGTAATTTCATCAATTTGGTACAAAATTTTTGTAAGATCTTGAATAACATACTCCTTAAACCAAAATTCAATATTAGGAAATTTTGGAATATAATCGACTATATCAGC
>SUPS01000073.1 GCA_005191415.1 Candidatus Helarchaeota ASGARD archaeon Hel_GB_A | reverse complement strand
CTCTTCATATTATATTCATAGTTTACTCCCTGAGGCTTTGAATGCTTCTTTGTACTTTTGTTAATTTTTTTAAGGAATTGACACTAAAAAATTTAGAAATTTCATATAAATTATCAATCTCAGTGATGATTCTATGAATTTGTATAAATTTTGTTAATTTTTTAATACTGATGATTCTGTATAAATTATCAATCTCAGGTTTTACATACAAATTTAAATATAAGAGAATTACGATTTCATTAAAAAACTGCAGAAACATTCTGTAGTGGCATTACAGAATATCACTGACGAATAACAGGGCCAAACGGCAAAGTGGATATAAACTCCTCACTCCTCGAGTGAAAATGCTTCTCTTGCCTAAATCGCTTCAGGTTTTAGATAAAATAGGAGATGAACAGTCAATAAGACATTTATACAACATCTTGAATTAACCATTTATTAAATTAAGAGGTTCATGGAGGATAACCAATGCAAAAGAAATTACTTATTATCGGGATAATTATGGTTTCACTTTGTTTATTTTATACCGTAAATGTAATTATACCGTAAATGTAAAAATCAACATTGGCATCCCCTTATAATTTCCTTTTCTTATAGTGATTATAATTTTTAGGATAACCTTTAAATTTCGTTGCAATATCTTTTTTTATAACTTATGAATTTGTGAGGTACCTTAAATGAATAAAAACTTGAGAATTGTAGGTCTAATGATTCCGTTTTTAATAGTCTTATTATTAACTCCCACAGCAGCAGGTTTGTATGGCCCCGATTTCAATAATGCCGTAGAAATAACCGCGGGCAAAACTAATGATTACTTTAAGGACGGCGATAACTTTGGATACTATAAAATTTCTTGTACGAGTACAACCTGGATGGATATATATTTTAATTGCACTTATTCAAATTTAATGACGTTGACAATATACGATCCCAATCTAAATTATATCACGAGTAATACCTATACGGGATCAGGTTTTTATGCCAGAATAACGATGACTTGTAGCCAAGATGGTTATTATTATTTAAAAGTCAATCGATCAGGAACATCAGGGACACTCAATTTTACAATAAGTATTGAATTGGAAGAGAGAGGTTCAGATATACCAGGTTTTGAATTAATATTTATCTTTATTGGGACAATTTTGGCAATATCGACAATGGTTCTCAAGATATATCCGAAATCAAAACGAGAAAATATATTTTTAAACAAAAATTAAAATGAGAACTGACCTTATATAAAATTCTCTTTTTTTTATAGGGGATAATTTACTCACGAATCTTTAATTTACTTACGAGTATTTTTAAAATATCATTAAATACCTAAACTATGAATTTTGGACTATGGATGTGAAGTATAATGGATTTTGTGAAGTTTGGAATGATCGGCTGTGGAAACGCCGCGACATTTCACGCAATTGCAAATAAGAAGAATCCCAAGCTAAAGTTTGTGGCAGCGTATGACGTGAATGCAAAGAGGGTCAAGAAATTTGCTAAGAGACATAAATTAACGCCCTATACGGATTTAGATACCTTTCTGCAAAGCGAGATTGATGCGGTGCATATAAGTGTTCCTCATTATTTACATGCATCATTGGTTATTGCGGCGGCAAAGGCGGGAAAACATGTATTATGTGAAAAGCCTATGGCAAACACACTTGCGGAATGTGATCAAATGATTGCCACCACAAAAGAGGCAGGGGTGAAATTTATGATTGCCGAAAATCATCGATTTCTACCAGCTCACCAATGTATTAAAGATGCAATTAGTCAAGGTTTGATAGGGAACGTATTTTTAGTGCGATCTTATGAGGGAGCTTATGAAAATCCAGAGAAAATAATTAATCCAGACCATTGGATGTTCAGTTACGAGAAAGGTGGCGGAGGCGCGCTTTTTGATCAAGGAGTTCATAAGTTTGCGACCTTGAATTGGATTTTAGGTGAGGTAGAATCCGCTCTTTGCTGGTGTGGAAAAGCTTTGAATAGTCCTCCAAATAAAGCGGATGACACCGCAATGGTACTTCTTCATTATAAATGTGGTGCAATGGCAGAGGTCACGGTCACCACGGCATCGATTCATCCTCCTACGAATCGAATGGAATTACACGGTACGCTTGGTACCATTTTAGAAGATCATTCATGGGAGAAACCTGTAAAAATCTATTCAGGGCATAGCGCTGCGGAGGTGGAAGGGGAATTTTATAGTCCAGAGTTAGAACATGGTCCTTTTCCAAAATATTATACGATTTCATTCTGGATCGAGGATACTTATTTTGCCGATTGCATCTTAAATGATACAACACCCGAATTCACGCCTGAGCAAGCAAAAGAAGCGGTGGCGGTGGCTAAGCTTGCATACTTGGCAGCTAAGAGGAAAACCTTAACAACAATGGATGATTTGAAGAAGTTTATCGAAACAGAAGGCGAACAGAGCATATTTGATGGATTTGATGAGGTAATTCAGAAAAATTATGAAAAATTAAAGTGGTAAAGATAGTTAGGCAACATCTGTTTTTTCAAGATAATAAGTTGCAATTGCTAAACAGATAATGGTAATGCTAGAGAGGATTAGAACGATTTGGATGGGAGTGAGAGAGATTTCTGTGATGGTTATTCCGAACATTTCTCCGTAACTACTTCCAATAGAGCCAAACAGACCGCCACCATTATAGATCCATTGATTTCCGAGAGATTCAAAATAGTAGGTAAATGATAAGAGGAGGGGATATTCATTCTTAGTTACGAGCGGAAGGAAACTAACTATAGGGGGGATAGCGATTAAAAGCATGATTGGGACAAAAATTGCAAGTCCATATTTTTTAAAGATGCTTGAGCAGAGAATCACTATAGATGTCAGAGGGATGATAGAGACAATTCCAATTAGGAAAATATACCCACCCATTGAGAGAATATCTGAATAATAGGCAGGATCGACAAAGCTTATACTCCCGATTATAAAAGCGACAGATGTAGAGATCATAATAAGGATGATTACTAGGAAATACACGAGAATTTTACCCCAAAGGAATTCCCAGCGTCGCACAGGCTTACTTAGAAACCAGGAGAGGGTCCCGCTTCGTCGTTCCCGCACGACCGCATTTGCTGCGAAGACAATGCTAAAAACTAACCCAAAATAATAGAGGAAGAGAGTAAAGACCAGACTTACCAACCCGCGAATGTTATCGATGGATATGGACCCCACGATATGAGTAATCGCGCCGAAAATGAAGAATAGGATAATTCCAGGAGCGGCAGCGATTGCGACAAAAATTATTAGTTTAATCTTATTTTCCGCTAATTCTTTCTTGAAAATTGTCCCAAGTGAGCTATGATACCCGCGCTTTTCTTGATAATGTAAATAGACAATTGCAGTCACAATGATACTTGAGAGAATAGCGACCACTATCCAGAAAATAGACCATGGGAAGGAGGGATATTCAATTATGGTGATAGAGACCATAGTTGTATAGTTGTTGCCATTTCCGTCAATGGCAGTAATGGAGATATTTTGTGTGCCTGTAGATGTAAAGTTTATGATGTAGAACCCAGAGTATTGATTAAAAAATCCAGACCCATTGATATCTGCATAAAATTGACCATTTACAAAAATTTGGAAGGTGATATTTAGGTATCCATCAATAATAGGACTATCCCACCCTTGCCATGTTAGATTAATTGATCGGGCGGAAGTGGAATAGCTGACATTAAAGGTCATAAGGTTAAATCTACTAGGACCTGTAATTGCAACAAATGGCATTTTTAAATCGATAAAAGAAGGAATAATTGATTGATTTATAAATACTTGAGAGCTAGATACTCCATTTAAAGAGACATTTAGCTGTGAATGTATTATGGATGTCTGGCCGGCGGAACCAAACTCATTAAAAAGCGCTATCGAAGAATTTTCGATGGTTAAATTTGCAGAATCAAATTTCCAGATGAAAGTATCAGGTGTAGAACAACTAAGTAATTTTACAACTGAGGAATCACGGCATTCAATTCGACCTCCCACGGTTGAGTTAGTGAGATAAATGGTCGTATAATCAGATGTGACAATATCGCCAGTAATATTTGAGCCTTGAGCTAAGTTTAAGCATCCAAAATTGAAAAGGTAGATGTTTCCATGGATTGTAGAGTTAATAAACGTCACATTAGCATAGGATTTAATGAGAATATCGTCGTAAATCGTCTGGTTTTCGATGACAATGGTTCCGAATTCATAAGTGACACTGGTATGAAAGGGCTGAGAAGTGGATTCAGTACAAAGAGAGGTAGATTTAGAAGAGAGGGGAGAATTCTGCATTGCAAGGTATAATAGGAAAAGTATTACGAAGAACCCACTCAGGAATTTGAAATTTATTTTGGCAATTCTATTTTTTGGGGGCATAGGAAACCTCCTGAGTCTTTTCGCGATCAATTGCTTCCATAAAGATTTGTTCAATTTCGAGTCCCGTAGAGCGGAACTCAGTAAGAGTAATATGATGTTGGAGGGAGATTTCTGCGATAGTTTGCCAGACTCTGTCCTTATTATCGGTTTCAACGATAAAGGTATCCAATTCTTCGGTAATATTAGATACGAAGGGGGAAAGAGCTTTACGGAATAGGGGATGATTTGGACTTATACGAACCAATTTACCTCCTAATTTTTTATTCAATTCGTCTATTGTGCCTTCCATAATGAGGTGCCCGTGATCAATAATACCTATAGAATCGGCATGCATCTTTTGGACTTCAGGCAAAATATGCGTCGAGACAAACATAGTTTTTCCTTCTTGGCGAAGATCTTGAAGGAGGGTAATCATCTGGTTTCGCCCCAGCGGATCAAGATTTGAAGTAATTTCATCTAGAATAAGTAGGTCGGGATCATTGATTAGTGCCTGGGCAATTCCGATCCGTTGCTTCATTCCAGCGGAGAATTTAAGAATAACACGATTTCTTGCCTCAGTTAAATTAACAAGCTTGAGCAATTCGGTAATTTTTTGCTTCAGCTCTAGTTTTGGAAGATGAAAAGTAGACCCAACATACTCAAGCAAGCCTTCTGCCGTCATGCCCAGAAAATAAGTAGGATGTTCTGGTACGTAACCAATTTTTTTACGCAGATTAATACTATCTCGACTTCTAATATCTTGTCCAAATAGCTCAATACGCCCTGCGGTAGGGAAGAGAGACCCAACCAACATTTTGATGGTGGTGGTTTTCCCCGCGCCATTGGGTCCGAGAAACCCATAGATGCCACTCGTGACCCGTAAATTTAAATTATTGACAGCAACAGTCCGTTTAAAGACCTTTGTCAACTCATATGTCTGAATGATTGGCTCTTTCAAAATATCTACCTCTGATTTGTCGGGATAAGACAAGAATTAACTTAATTAAGGTAAAACGTGGTGATTTAAAAAATTTAATATATGTTTTTTTTATTTCTTTTGCGATGACTTACGATTTGACCGATACATTTTAAAATGGAATAGAAGGAAATAATAACACATTGGAAGTGAGTAGATGGTAGAGGAATTTCTAGATCCAATTGGAGAGCCGATTCTTTGGTTTTTAGTTTCCATAATTTTTGGGATCATTTCCGTGTATTTCATTTTAAAATTTAGAAAAATGGAGAAAGGCACTAGATCTTTCATTTCAGGGATTATTTTCTTTTCAACCGCGTTCATGGTATCTAGGACGATAGAAAATATCCGCAGATATTGTGGGATCGGGGGATATTATGATTTGTTTGACATTACTGGATTAAATTTGGCTCTACGCCTTGCCTATTACACGATTCTATGGGCAGGTATTGCTATGCTCTATTTCGTGTTTGAGAAATATGTCATGAATCAAAAAACAAAATATATTTTGACGATCTTTTCGATTATTACTTGTGCTTTTTCATGGGCACAATACTTAGCACAAGGAGCTGCTTTCGTCTTCCCAATGTACGTAGCATGCTTCTTTATCGTTGCGCTTTTCCCAATTCCCTTGTTCGCTTATTGTTCAAAAACGTCCATAAATAAATCGCAGCAAATTGCTTGGATCACTATGATTATTGGTTTCATCTTCCTACTTTTAGGGGTACTTGGGGATTCACCTGAAGCGTTTTTCATCACATTGAATTTAGATCAGCCATTTGTTCATTATTTTACGCCTATAGCGGAGGCAGCAGGCGCGATAGTTATGGCATATAGTCTCTCTACAATCTATAAATATGTATAATAAAGGGATTATTCGTAACCATGTTCTAAATAGTATTTTCTTACATTTTCCATCATTATGGTGGTATTTTCGCGGGTCATTTTCTCTAGAGTGGGGATGATCATCGTTCCGAGAGCGTCAAGGCTTTCATTTGGCTCAATTTTTACAGTTATGCTATAATAGTGACAGTGATTATCCTCAGTACGTTCATAGATACAGAAGCCAGTCATTGATTTAACATAATTACTATTAGTAATCCACCATTCTTCAATGGGACCTTCAAACCGGTAATGTACATCCCAGGAAATAGTTAATTTCATTAGAAGAAGATTGACAACTACATGATAACGCTCACAATTTTCGCCGCATTTGGTAACACGTAAGCCCTGTTGGGGATTATGCTGCATAAGAAATTCAGGTTTATGCAAATCCTTCATAACGATTTCGGGGGGTGCGGGGAGAACTTTTTCAATCAAGAATCGGTAACTTTTCTCTTTTAAAAGATTATAGACATGGTCAGTTAAAGTATCAACTAAATAAAAATCTAAAACCTTATTTTTTACATACTCTTCCATACTCTCAGAAATGCGATTCCAAATTCGAGAGAATAGGCGATACAGAGGAATAAAACTAATACTAAAACTATTTAATATGTCTAAAGTATAGAAATTACGCCAATTTGCGCCTTTTTTCAGCATATACAGCATTTTTTTGTCATGTTCATAGATTTCGCGGAGATACCCCATAAACGCATCCTGAGTAAAAATTAATTTCCAGAAGTCCCGATCTCTTGCAGTTTCAGGTAAATCGGATTCCTGAATATGTTTTAAAAAACTTACGAAATCCCTTACGCGAATGCGGAAAAATCGCTTCGTCCGCCTTTCAAATCGTTTTAAGAGCCGTTGGATATGCATAGGAATAATTAATTGCGGGATATATAACATAACCAATGCATGGAATGGATCATCTCGATAATATTGGATAGATGCCTTTTTAATGTATTTTTCACGTTGATCTGGGTCTTGTATAATTTTCTTTGCCGTTTTAATCAATAGATCTTTTTGTTTTGTCAATTTCCGTTTATAATCTTTAACATAAGGATATACTAGCATTTTAATTGGGACAAGAGATGTTAAAGCAGATTCAAATGCGGCAGTCTTCTTTTCTATTATTTCCTTTTCAAGTGCGTTTAGCGGACGTTCACCTTTAAATACAGTCTCTTGCAACATCTGAATTTCCAGCTATATACCTGTCACTTAAGCTCTAAATACAAATATTATCCTTCTTTTAATAATATTTCCAAATTTTATCGGATAAATCGCAATGAGTCAAAAGAAAATTTTAGAAAAATAAGTCTTTCGAGAAGAGATCTACGTAGAACTATACAATTTGAACCTTTAATTAATCGGAATATTAACATTTTCTAAGGCTTGAATTTCAAATCTTTCCTTTTCCTAAAGGAACCTTTTCTTATACTTGATTTCGAATTATAAATGAACTAAAGCAATAATTTCCAATAGAAAGGTACCTTAACTAATTAACTCAGGATTAAAGGTTTTTCTAAAGGTAAAATCAGAAATTATGTCAAAAAAAACGTTTTTAGGGAAAAAACTTTTATAAAAAGGGTTCTTTTATTATTGCTAAAGAGCATTTATGTTGAGGAAATATGCGAAATACGACGGTTCATCTGCCAGAGTTATACATCAAATTAATCGACGAAATTATTAATGAAAAAGATTACCCATGTTTGAGTGAATTTATACGCGTTGCAATCCGTAAAATGTTAAAGAAAGATTTTAAATTACTTAACAATGAAAAATTGGCTCAATTTTCAGGAAAAATAAAAATTTTTGATGAAGAGCGAAATACTATTTATCAGACTGAACTTGACCAACCTCAGAACTCCTTTATCAAAAGATTAGACAACTTAAATAAAACAAAAAGGAAAATTAATTCTTTAAAAGCAAGAGAGGAGGGATCTTAATTGAATATTGAATTTCCAGATATTATTGAAACTATTTCACAATTATATCAATCCAATTGGCAGTTTATTACTGTAAAACGATTACGAAAATATATGGGAATAGAAAGTGAGAATGCCAAACTCATCCGGAAGATTTCTAACACTCTACGTTGGCTAGAACACTTTGGATATTTAGAAGTCGTACAAAAGCGCAGTCCAAAACGCTATCGAATACGCCCTGATTTCTCTCAAAAAATTCAAGACATTTTAAGAATCTATAGACGATAAAAAAAAGGGAATTAATGGGACATTTTGAAGAAAATATAAAGGCCAATAAGGATTGCTGCGACAACAATGACGACAATAATGATGATCATTGTAGTGGAGAGTGTAAAGGCTTCCTTGAATTCGATGGATAAAGTAAAATCGCCACTCCCTGAATAGGGGATTATCATAAGATAATAGTACCCTGTATAATCAGCTGAGTAATCGAGGCGTTCAGGATAGGTCGAAGAATAGGAGTGGGTTAATTCGTGAAGAGTATTATCCACAAGATACATATCAAAATCATGCTGGGACGGGTCGCCATCGAGCTTGGCGGTTATGGCTTCACCACGGTGTAAATAAAAGCGATAGATGATATAATTTTCACCTTCATGGGGGATCGTTCCCTGGACCGGAAAAGTCGTATTTCGGTTAAGTGTGTAAGCTGTACCCCAGTTAAGCCCATCTTCTGGACCTGGATACGGCGATTTGGTCACGTTTAGAACATAAAGTCCTGTTCCATTGTACGGTACAACGCGGATCCGATACTCCCCAGTTTCAGGGAGGATAGCGCTACAATAGTCGGGATAGGTCGATTTGCCAGCTACGGAGAGAAGAGAATGACTGGGTGTATAAATATAAATATCAAAGTCAGAGTCAGCCGGGCCCTCGATAATACCAGAAATTAAGTAGCCCTCCGTACTGGTTATCATAACTTTAAACCAAGAACCGAAGTCAGTCGGATCAGGGCCTGGTAAAAGACTATTTAGAATGGCGATATCATTCGTGAATTGGCTATCTATCGAAACCGCAGAATCAAAATCAGCGCCACCCATAATTGTTGAGACGTCAATTACAGTTAATATCTGATAAACTCGGTAGTAATTTACGACAGTAGAATCAATAAAGGTAGCGTTAATTGTAAATGTAAATGTAATTACAAGCCTTGTAGGAGCTAATGAACTGACATTAAATTGAAAATTTTTTGAGGCAGTATTACCTGGTGGCAAACTAGATCTATATGATTGGAAACCTGTGTTAATGGTAATATTTCCATCTGAGCATGCAATGGTCCCGTTTATGGTGTAGGCTGTTTCTGAACCTGTATTTTTGATGGTAACTGTAAGGTTTACAGTTTCGCCTTGTTCGACAATGCTATCATTGTCACCTCCGCTACTGTCATCAAAGGTGTAGCCAGTCATTGCCAGACTATAGGTGAGACCGTAATAGAAGTAATTAAGGAAATCGTCCCATTCGGTATCTTGTCCCAAGTCAATCACAGTTTCATATCCACTATCATAATCATCCGCATTGTCAGGGAAATAGATAGAGATTCCATATGCATCAGGATTATTGTGTTGTTGTGAATTTATAACAACATTAGAGATACTGTCATTAAGCAATTCTGCGGCTGTTTTTACCGCGCCACTGGTTCGGGCAGCAACTTCATTGCAAAAATCCTTTAAATCTACGAAGAAATCATAGTAAAATTCTTGTGTTGCAGCCCGTGCGGACGATAAGAGATTTCGGTCAAGAGATTGTATTTGAGCCACGAAGTTATTAAAAGCAGTCATCAGCGTATCAAACCCAGTGGACCGCACATCAACTGCGGAAAGCGTTGTATCATAGGAACTCGAATAGGAATTGTGATAGTCATTTACCATGTCTATAGCGAAAGTTGTCGCACTCTGGCTTGGGTTATTGCAGATACTTGAAATAATGTCATCATAAGGGTATCCACTGCCTGGAATGGTTTCTTCAGATGCTACGATGAAATCCACGTAATCTCGCATTTCGTAATCGACTTCCAGCATGTGCATGAGGCAAGCGTCCATTGCGAGAATATCAATCCGCTCTCCAGCTGCAGAGCAAGCTTCTGAGAGAGCTTCATCGACTTCATCGAAAGTTAAACGGTTATCACCATCAGAATCATCCCAACAGATACCAAAAATACCGCCTCCGTGGTCCCAGAGGTCGAGAACATAATGTTCAGCAGGAAAGTTATTGAAGACATAAGTGATAAAGTTCTTGAGGGTGGTTTTACTCCCCATATCAGGTTCAGAGGGAAACCCCGTAGTTAAGGTTGGTGAGGCGATAGAACCTGTATTATGATCTTCAACTATTTTGTAGGTAGTCCCACCAGAGTAGTAGCGATCAATGAAGACGATGACATTTACATCACCTGATGCACTATTAAGGTAGCCATCTTCCATCTCGTTGAGATCGTCAATCCCATACGAATCTAAATTATTATCAGCATCAAGATAGACCATATAAGTCCATTTTGGGAGAATCTTCTTTTGGAAGGGGTGATTTGATAGGTGTTGGAGCGTTGGAATAAGCATTAAAGATCCAAAAAGACTAATCAGTAGGAAAGTCATAAGAATAGCTTGAGTGAATGCAAATTTTATTTTCCTCATTTTGTATCAACTCCTTTATAGGGTGGTAAGACAATGTAGAGTATAACAGCTGCCGCCGAGATTACGACAATAGAAATGATACTAAGGAGAAGGGGCATTTCGAACGCTTGTACGAGGACGGTAACGACATGGGGGGTCGTAGAGTTACCGTAATAGCGACTATTCCCTCCAATATCGGTAGCCCAGATGTAATATTCCAGTCCATTCAAAGTCACGTTAATTCCAGGAATCGTTCCGTACCAGATACCATTTGTGGGGTCTCCAGTTAATGTTAAACTGATAGCACCAAAGGCACCACTTGAGCCATTTTCCCGGTAATATAAAGTCACAGCCGTGACGCCGAATTCATCGATGACTTCCATGCTTAAGGTGAGATCTTCACCTGCAATTGCGAATCGCATAGGTATGTGGTCAAATGAGGGGGGGTTGATATCTTCTACTTGTGCGCGAAGCATAATATTCCCAGAATATTGCTGGAGCGTGCCGGATGCATTGTACCAGCTTCTACCGCTTGTGGAGGATTTATCGACCCCGATGTTAGGAGCTCCTGAATAGATCCATTGCAAGACAATGTAAAAGTCAGATACATTTGCGGGGGTAAATATAGGACCAAACTCACCAAAATCGACAGAGTACCACGGACCGCCTGAGAAGGAGATAGTGGTATTATGAGGCGTCATTAGAAAATTAGCTCTTGAAGAGTCCCATACCCAGACGCGAACATTTTTCTTATTACTCACATTTAGGTAAAGACGCATTCCACTCAGTTTGAATGTGTCCGCTGGAGGACTAAACCGGACGGCAATAATATCATTAGAGGCGGGTGTATAATAAACTTCGACAGTTTCATCATCATAAGAAATTTCAGGAAACGCAAAGGCAGCCTGATTAGGTTGGGGAAGCAAAATTAGGAGGAGCATAAAAAATGCTGCAACGAGAGGAATTTCGCGTTTCTTCATTTCATTCCCTCCTAATCGTACCGCTTGAAGTTCTTCGCAATATACGCACAACACATGACTGCGATCCCAAATGAAATGATTTCAAGGACAAGGCTCAAGGAACCAAAGATTCCTGGATTAATTACTAAATGTAATACCATTGTAAGTGCCACTAACCCCATGAGAATTAAACTGATGCCTCCTGCCCATTCTTGCAATCGTAACAGTCCTACCCAACAAATAATTGCAATGACCGCAAACGCAATGGTCATTATTACAGATGTAATGAAGAATCCTTGAATTGCAGCGACAATATAGGATGGACCACTTAGAAAGGTGAAGATATGTCCAAAAGGAAGATAACCATACGCAGACAATACATTAAGGATTGCTTGCACTATGAGAATTACGGCTATAACGAGAAAAAGCCAGCCAACAATTGCTGAACCACCATATACGCGCGGATTTTTCCGTTCTCCGAATTTATCTCGTTCATCATTACCCATTTCTTTTCATCTCTTTTACTCTAATGAGTAATTAAGAATTACTTCTTTTAGTATTTGAACTTTTTTAAGATAATTCGCATTCTATGCTAAAGCAGAAAATGTATCGCGTGTAATTGATGAGAAGAATCTAGGGCAGAAAACGATGAATTGAAGTATCATACGTTAAGAATACTAGTTATCTAATTGATAATGAAGGATAAGTGCTTGTGCAAAGATTATACTTTTGAATATATTCATAATAATCTAGTAGATTCGCTGCGTTAATCCATTAAAGTTTGAATCGAAGCTAGCCAAATAGTGAATATTCAATTTTTCCATTAGAAAGAGGATAGAACAATCAGTAAAGCTAAGGAATTTTCCTTTTTCCAGAAAATTGTAAAATAAGTCATATATTTGATGAATATCATCCAGAGTAACTTGAATTATATGACATATTCGAGTAGATGGATGAAAATATTCCCATAGTTCTGAAATTAACTGCTTATTTTTGGTTCTTATCCATGTTAATGTCATTAATTCATCGATGATAAAGTCCGATGTGAATTGACTGCCATACTTTTTTTGCGAGATTTCTTCTAAAATTTTTAAAGCGTTCTCATGATTGGGATCTTTTTTGAATTTTAAGGCAAAGAAAAATCCAGTATCTAAAAAAATGCCTATCGTTCTCACCTTATTTGCTATAAATGTCTATATCTTCGTCTCCAGAAGTGGTATAATCAAAATCGGATGCAGATTCTCGAATTTCTTTTAAACGTTGTGGGGTAATTTCTATGAAAGGGAAGACTTCCTCGACAAATTGATCTAAGTTTTTAGCAAGATATTCCAGACTCTTGTCTAAAATTTCCTGTTGTGAAAATTTTTTCCCAAGTTTAAGTGTTAATTTTGCTTGAATTTCTTCTAATAATTTCTTATTTTTCAATTTTACTACAGGCATTTGTGATTGTAATGGTATATTAGTATAAAAAATTTACTTGTATACCAATACAATGAAGAAATTCATTGTGAAGGATTGATTTTTGTGGGAGTTAAAAGTTGATAAATATCGATTAATTGATAGGTTCTTTTTTCTCTTCTTCCATAAATTTTTAGCATCCAATAGCAGCTTGGACAATAAGTTGTCACGATGGGAGCAGTGAAATCATTGACCCGTATTCTACCTATTTTCTCAATTGTTTTTGGGATATAGATCATGCCCATTCCTCCACCACAGCACCAATGCGGTATTTTTTCAATGCTAAATCCAGAATTCTCAAAGATTTTTTCTACGTTTTTCGCTAATTTTTTCTTGCCTTCATATAATAAATGACAGCTATGTTGAATGTTGATTTTTAACGAAGTCTTATTTTTGAGAGATTTCAGATATTCTGTGACAAACTTGAACTTTATTCCTGAATTTTTGTAATTTTTACGAAACATGTTATAGCATGCAGGACAAATACAAATAATTTCTTTAAAGCCCTTGCTTTTGAATAGTTCTAGATTCTCTTTCTTTAATTCAGCTAGAAGCTTCTTTTCTCCGGAGACTTTTAATGACAAACCACAACAGATTTCGTTTTCTAAAAGTGTGAAATCGACGTTTTGATCTAACAGATATTGAATTGTATGTTCTGCAAATCGCGGAACCTTAATTGAGCTAAAGCAGCCCAGAAATAATAAAGTGCTACTTTCTTTTGGGATATTCTCGAATTTTTTAATACGCATTGCATTTTGATTTAATGGAGTTTTATATTTTTCGTATGAATGAATGAGATCTTCAAATTCCTTGGGAACTTGCCCTCTCTTGAACATATTTTGTTTAAGTTTTACTCGAGATTCCGAAGTTTTACATCTATTGCAGTGAATGCAATTGTACAATATCTTTACTTTTTCGCCTTGCATCATTTTCTGCGGTTTCATTTTAGAGGGTGCTTTCTGTAACATTTCCCATCTTGATTTGTCATAGTTCCATCGCCGTTTAGGGGGAGGAAGTTTTTTAATTTTTGAAAGAAGAGGAAAGAATATTGCCTGCAATTTTACTTTAATAGGCTTTTTGAATTCTTTCGGATTGACTTCTTCTACAGGGCAATCTTTTCTTTTCTTATTAGTATAGTCTATGGCATTTGCAGGACAGACTTCAAAGCACCGATTACATACATAACATTCAGATTTATTACTGGTCAGAAATGCTTCATTTGTAGGACAAACTTTTTCACATGCCTTGCAATTTGTGCATTTATCATTTCTGCGAAACTTAAACACGCTAAATCGGCTTACTAACCATGAAACAAATCCAAATGGGCAGAATAGCACACACCAGGCTCTATATATAAAAAGATTTGAGATTATGATAATTGAAAATAAAATGAGAGGTATAACAATCACTACAATATTTCCTAAATTACCGAATATAGTGAAAGCGCTAAACGGATTGACTACTTCGAATAATCCAATTCCCCAGACAATTGCTAATAGAATCATTGTCACGAAAAATCCAAGCCGAACTAAATTTGCAATCTTTCTCGGAATTCTAATAACATATTTTTTCTTTTTAAGATGCGATTTAAAAGAAATTTTCGAGACAAGCTCTTGAGCTGCACCTAAGGGACATGCATAGCCACAAAAAATTCTTCCTAAAAGTACTGTGACAATGGTGAATAATACAAAAATTAAAGTCGTCATAATCAATGTTGGGAAAATTATTGAGGAGATACTTGGATTGGCAATAATTTTATGTAAATTCATAAATATTTGTTGAATTGCAAAAACTGGACTAGCTGCAGCTCCGAAAATTAAGCCTGGAATACTTACAGACAATAACAGGATTATTATTGAGATTTTTTTATTCATTTTACCTTTATATAAAAGTAGAGCCGATATGATCATTATTATTAAATAGGATATTCCTACCGGAATCATCATCTGAGGATTCAAAGGCATTATACCACCAACCTGCAATAGTTTTCTTTTAACTTATAAAAAGTTAAATTAACAAGGTTTATTCCCAATTGTTTAGGGTCGTTTAAAAAGGATTAGTAAACTTCCAAAGCAATTTGTAAAAGGTTGAAAACAATTGAATGGTGAGATTGTTAGAGCTGAAATCGAAATTGAAATACCTAACGATAAATGGCTTTCTAAATTAAGTAAAAAATTTCCTAATCTTATAATAAACATTATAACAATGTCCCTTATCCAAGGAAACATTGGTAATATCTTAGTTCGCGTCCATGGGGAGAATACTTCGCCTTTGCTAAGTGAATTAGCCACACACAAATCCGTGATAGAGCATTACATTTTGTCCAAATCAAAAACCTCCGTGATTATAAATATTAAGATTAGAAGTCCATTGATGCTGATATCGAGCGTTGAGAGTGAAGTTCTCTTAAAATATCCTATTCAAATTCAAAATGGATGGGCTAAATGGGAAATTTATTCAACCAGAACTAACATCAATCTATTTTTCCAAAATTTAAAATCAAAACAAATAAATATGAAATTAAAAAGCATCGGGAAATATAAAGAAAAATCATTATTAACCCCGCGACAGTCTGAAATCTTAAATATCGCTATAAATGAAGGTTTTTATGAAATCCCTCGAAAAATTTCTTTGTCCGATCGTATATGATAAGTTTTTTCTGAAAATATAGTTTTTTCCGAACAACAATTTGGC
>SUPS01000323.1 GCA_005191415.1 Candidatus Helarchaeota ASGARD archaeon Hel_GB_A | reverse complement strand
TTAATATACTCTATTATTTAGTAATTAGTAGTTCTAAGATTTAAATGTGAGAATGGTGATTGAAAAAAGTATTAATCGGCAGAAATTTTTAGCTGAAAAATTTAGAACTTTTTATGTTTCAAAGTTTAAAAAAGAATGTAATCTATCAGATATAGAATATCGGGAATTCGGGTTTTTTTATTGGGAACCGAGTAAGTTTGTGAGACATTTAAGATTTATAAATATAGAAAATCTTGCCAAACATATCATTTCTAAGGTACCAAAACATATTTACAGCTCTGCAGCTCGATATGAGGTACCTAATGCGCCAAATATGAAATTGAAATCATTAATTGATTGTGAGTTAATTTTTGATTTAGATGTAGATCATATTCCAACCCCCTGTAAAAAAGACCATGACAAATGGGTATGCAAGCAATGTGGAACAACAGGAACAGGAATGGCTCCTAAAACATGTCCAGCAAAAAAATGTGAATCTCATTCTTTTGAAGAAATGAGTTGGGAATGTGAAAAATGCATGGAAATAGCAAAATCAGAAATTTTTTCCATTATAGAAGAATTTCTTTCGAATGATTTTGGTTTAAATCCAAAAACAGATTTATTCATTGTTTTTTCCGGTCGAAGAGGTTACCATATTCATATAGAAAATGAAATTTATCGAAAATTGGATTCAAATGCAAGGCGGGAAATTGTTGATTATATTATGGGAAAAGGCTTAGTACCAAGCTATCATGGATTCTCATTAAAATCTGGAAATAAACCGAATAAATTTGAAACCGGGTGGAGGGGAAGAATGACTCGATTTGTTATTAAATTCTTGAAGGAAAGTTCTCCAAATGAGCTTCTTAAAATCTTAACAAGACGTGTAAATATTATAAATGTTAAAAAAGATTTAGTTGCACAGCTTAATTCAAGGAATCCATCCTGGTCTTATCCCAATATTGGAGAACAAACCTGGGTAAATCTTATCAATGCAGCAATTGAAAAATATGGTGCGAAAGTAGATCAACCCGTTACAATTGATCTTCATAGATTAATTAGACTTCCAGGAAGTCTTCATGGAAAAACAGGTTTTCTTGTTAAAAAAATGTCCTATAACGAACTGGAGAAATTTGATCCATTTTCCCATGCGCAAGTTTTTGAGGGTTCTATAAGAATTCATGTCCACACTGCACCCCAATTTAGAATTGGGAATGAAAATTTTGGACCGTTCAAAGATCAAAAGATTGAGTTGCCTATGAGTGCGGCGATTTATCTTTTATGTAAAGGGGTAGCAAATTTACTTTGATTTATTTTCTTGTTTCAAACTCAATAAAAAAATCTTTCCACTGTAATATTGTAAAGGATTTTTTAGAACTTTTTTGAAAACTTTTCCAGTTATACACCAATTCATTTCATCTAATTCTTTTTTACATAAACCATAGGATATAAGCTTGGGGCAACCAAATGAAGTATATTTTGTCCCACTTCCTCGCTTTCCTGCAGCAAATTCTACTTGATAGCGAGTTATTTCTTCATTATAGTCAGGCTGGGTTTTGAATATATTTAAGATATCTTCGATAGAAGTACCGATATTTAAAAGGAAGAAAGTTAAAAATAAACGTTCTGGATGGGCTAAATTTTCACCTTTCTCCGTTTTTTTAAGAATAAATTGAATGCATGGAGGATATGCATTTTTATTGATTTCATCAGAGAAAATTCTTTGAGATCTAAAATTCTTTTTAATTGAATTAATTTTCGACTGTAATGCATTTAAATAAGGAGTATAACTTTCTGGTAAATTTGGAATCTCATCACGAGGAATCTTTCGATTTAATATGTATAATTTAGTCTTCTCAGCGATCAATCGAATTAATTTTTCACGTACTAATAGTACCCAACCTTTATTTAAATGTTGATTTACCAATTTCCAATCTTTTGCCATCAAATTAGGAGCTACTTCAAGGAAATTATCAAATCTTAGTTTCCAATTGTATGTTCGCCCTGCAATTTGAATTTCATTATATATTTTCCAGTCAAACGTAGTAGATGCTAAAGTTATTAATGTTTTTGGGCTTTCTGAGTGAAGTAAATTTTCTGTGCGTTTGGAATAAGCTTCTGCAAACCAGTTTCGTAGAAAATCTTCATTAATTAACTCTACAAATACCCGCATTATTGCATAAATTAAAGCTTCAGGAGAATTTAAAGATATATCAATTTTTTCGGGCAGTTTCTTATTTTCCATCAAATTTAATAATCGATTGAAGGCTTCTTTAAACAGATTGGGAAAATATGTTGGAAGTGTTCGAATATCAATATCAAGATTTTGAAGATATTCTGCAGCATTTTTTGAAAATGGAAATTTACTCACAAAAATACTTTGCAATGTATAAAAGCCTTCTATAAAAGGTCATAAAAAGGCTATGTTCATTCATCCTCAAAATTTTCTTCAAAATCTTCTTCGAATTCACCCTCTTCTGCTACTATTTCGTCCATTTCTTCCTCTTCTTCTTCAACGCGTGGTGCTAGGAAATAAACAATTTTCCCCATTTCATTGTTAGAATCAAGTGGAAATTCAAATTTAACCGGCATTTCTGATGAAAATTCAATATTTACGATACCTGCGACCGAACCTGCTTTAATAATATCTGCAAGGAATTCCAAAGAGTAAATCGCACTTTCCTTTCCTTTTAATACTGGTTTTTCTATAAAATCTTCGAGTTCAATGGTAACATCTCCACTATCTCCGCTTGCTTCTAAAATAAACGATTCCTCTGAGACAGAGAATGTAATATACTCACCAACAATTTGTGCATCCTTGATGGCACGTTGGAGTTCATCTGTATTTAAGCTAAATTTTGCATTAAAATCAATGGAAGGTGTTGGGACTTCTTCCTCATCACCTTCTGTGATTAAACTTAAGCTAAAAGTTCTTGTTGATTTGCCTTTTTTAAATTTTACTTTGAATTTGTTCCGTTCTTCGTCTAATAACAATTCTAATTGATCGCTTGCAGAACCTCGTTTCATAAAACGATTTAAATCTATTAAATTTACACGTATGGGAATTTCTCGATCACATTTATAATCAGTAAAAGCTGTGGATGGCATTTCTAAATCTACCATTGCTACATGCGTAGGATCTATTGCTCTCATTGACAATCCTTCTTTACTCGCTTTAAAAGTACCTGTATCTATTATCGTTGCTAAAGCGTCTATTATCTTAATAAAACTCCCAGCAGATTCTAAAGATGCTTTAAACATGATTTCACCCTGTAATTTTACCATTAATCCTCTTAATATATTTTTT
>SUPS01000322.1 GCA_005191415.1 Candidatus Helarchaeota ASGARD archaeon Hel_GB_A | reverse complement strand
AGCCCTATGGCACCAATCTCCTATTACTGCCTTTTGTGGATTGGAAAAATTCAAAAATCGATGAATTATCATATTCGCTGTGGTAGAATCTTGCCATGATCCCCATGCATAAATCGGAACATTCAATTTTTCAATTTTAGCTTTTTTTGAAAATGTGCTAAGAGAATCAATAGTTGTCCCTCGCTCATCTATTTTATCATCACGCGCTTGAACTTTCTCAAAATAGTCTATGGGATATTTATTTCCTTTATGGATCTCCGCAATCTTATTCAAATTACTCTTTTCCCCCTTAAACTCTACTGGCTTTACGCTTTTGACTGCGAGAACTGCAATTCTTGCAAGCCAAGGATCATAAGCTTTCATCACTTTCAAACCGCTTCCTCTCGTTTGATCAAGTACTTTGCCTAAACTCGACCATAAGGCGATAAATTTTTCATTGAAACACCCTCCAGGAAAGACGGCATGAAGATAGAAATCCCATGGACAATGAGTTGTCAGGATACATTTCACGGCAGGATGGTTGAGAGATGCCGATAATTCTGAAGTTGCACCTGCATAAGAATTCCCATACGTGACTACATTCCCATCTGACCATGGTTGTGTAATAATCCAATCAATAACTTCTTTTCCATCCTGAATCTCTTCCTCTGAAAAGGGATATGCTCGCGTCCCGAAGGAGGCACCAGTCCCTCTTACATCAACCCAGACAACTGCAAACCCCTGACCTGTAAATCCTTTAACCACTTCTGGTTTTCTAGGTTCCTTTATAAACCATTTAAAGGGAATTCGAAATTTATAAGCCCTCCAATAACGGGTTTGGACGAGCACTGTGGGGATTTTAGTATTTGGCGGTAATCCTTTCGGTAGATAGAGGTCTGCTGCAAGTTGAACCCCATCTCGCATCGTTATATAGAATGATCGAGTTGTATATCCACTATATTTAGGGATTCTGACTGATTCATCTTGAAATTCAAAAGGATATTCTTCATCCAGGGCTATCATTCCCTCTGTTTTTTGAACTTATTAAGATATCCATAAATTATTTGAACATATCGAATGTTGGTGAAGATTATAAAAAAAATTATGAGGATGCTCCTGGAATTGGCGATCTTTCCAATCGTTTCATTGTAATCGCGTCATTCGGGCAAGTTACTGCACATAGCCCACATCCCATGCATCGATTTTCATCAACTTGAGCAAACTCCTCAACGGTTATTGCATTGAATTTACACCTTTCTAAACAAGTTCCACAAGCTGCGCAGTCTGCTTCATTTATTACCGCTATATAATTGGCTTTTGCTATTGCTTTTGGATTGTTCAGACCAGGACGCGTCAATCCTGCTAATAACCCGCAACAACATTCACAACATTGGCAGATGATGGTACTCGGACCTGCATAATTATCTGTTGTATGGACCAAACCGAGCTCTGAAGCTTCTTTCGCGATTTTTATGACTTCTTCCTTCGTTACACGGCGTGTCGCCGGATCTCCTAAAGCCAATAACATTTCAGCGGTTGGTCCTAAAATCACGCAAGTTAGAATAGGATACTTGTCCTTACATTTCCGAATGCCTTCAACTTCAGTTCGTTGACGGCAAGGACAAGGAATAAGGGCAAAACTCGAATTATTTTCGATAATGCTATAGACCTCTTCTATGGGCACAATATCATGTGCTGGTTCTATCTTCTCACTGACGGTCAAAATGCGGGTCCGCGGCGTTCCTTTGTAACTAGTTTCCCAACTTTTGTAATATCCTTCTTTTTCAAAGAATTTCCGGCTCAATTGGGCAAATTCCTTAATATCTGTTCGATCTAAATTCCTTTTCAGAATGAAAGGAACATCATATATCATTAAAGGCGGCGGAATTGAATAGCCTCCTGCTTTTAGGATGAAAAACCTATCAACTAATGCATCCAGTATAGTTTTCAGTTCTTTTTTCTCTCGATTAAGCGTTTTTGCCAGCTTACCTAACCTAACCGTTTTCGGAAAAACTTCTAAATGTTGAACTACTTCAGCCGCTTCTAATCCATACAATAAACTTAGATATTCAAGATAAGTCTCAGTCGGTTCGCCTTTCTCATCTTTGGCAATACCTTGCTGAACTTTACTTAATTTCATTGCAATATTTCTTAAGGCAGCTCGGTGCTGCTCTGAAACTATCAAAATTACTCACCTTTAATTTTGTTTTAATAATATAATTTTAACAATACAACTTGCGATGTTTCCGCGGAAACTCATCAAATACTTTTTGAGCTTCCTCGGGTGGGAGTACGATGATATCTCCATTAGGTTTTTGGAGAACACACCCAGAATTGGTAAGAATTTCATAATTCTTCCGTGTTTCCTCTTCATTTCCCCAACAAATTTTCTGACACATGCCACAAGTCAATCGGAGTTTCTTTTCCTTTAATAAGGGGTGTTTGAAACCTCCTTCTGGTTTTCGGTCTGGCCATTTAATATATTTAAGCGCCGCATTCGCTAACACTTTTATCAATGCATTTTCATCGTCTCCCTCTGGGAGGGTAAATCGCCCAGGACTCCATGTCGACCATTTCCCAGAAGGATGAAGTCCCGAAAATCCACCACACACTAGTTGGCATCGAAATTTATGATGTCTTTTGCTATAACTAAAGGTTTTCCCTCCCATAGTAATCTCAACTGTTTCTTTTGCATCAAAGAAACGTGCAGGACAGACAGCTACGCATAATTTACATTTAGTACAAAAACTTTCCTCTTCCGGAATCGGGTCAGTCGGTTCTAGTTCTGCATCTGTGACCACTGTGTTAAGGATAATCGCCGTTCCGAAATCTTTGATACCTACATTTCCTGACCAGCCAAAAGAGCCTACACCTGAACGTACCGCTATGTAACGATGCGAAATATCTGGTGGCATATCTTTTTTCCATGTTTTAATCTCTGTGCGATAAATATTGTTATTTTCATTAGCATATGCTTTAAATCCTTTACTTTCCAACCATTTTGCCAATTCTTTTCCTATTTGTGTTGATTTCTTATTTACCTCTTTGTCATCTCGTTCAGCTTCAATCCATTTTTTCTTTGCTAGAAAATCTCGAATAATATTCCGATCTAAGGGTAAAGCAAAACTAATTGCCGATCGTGCCTCAGGGAGTACATACGTAAGATCCACACTCGGAGGACCGCCTGCTAACGTATCAAGAGTGGCAAATCCTACTCTAATTGCGCCCCTTTCTTTCAAAAATTTTTCAATTTGCTTGTTTAATGTCGCAACTGCTTCTGTTGTCATGTAAAATAACCTTCTTTTTCCAATTTAT
>SUPS01000321.1:2559-3315 GCA_005191415.1 Candidatus Helarchaeota ASGARD archaeon Hel_GB_A | reverse complement strand
ATTAGAAATTGAAAAAGATAATATTTTCTTTTCACTTATTTCTGAGATATCTCCCTTTCAAGGCGTCCCAGAATTACTCTCCCGTCTCAAACAAAAAAATTATCGGATATGTATCGCTTCTTCCAATCCTAAAAAAACAATTCAAGCGATTTGTGTAAATTGCAACTTTGAAATTGACGTTGTTATTGGAGTCGAGGACGTTCTCCACGGAAAACCTGCTCCAGATATGATACTTGCCGCAGCCTCTCAGCTTAATATTCCCATTTCAGAGTGTCTCGCCGTTGGAGATACTATCTATGATATCCAAGCTGCCAAAGCCGCACATTGTAAAGTTGCCGCCGTACTCACTGGTAGCCAGCCACTTGAAATACTTAAACTTGAAAACCCCGACTTCATCCTCCCTTCCATTCTACATCTTGAAATGCTTTTAGAAAAATAGGTTGTTGGCGGTATAATCATGCAGCATAATTTTTAAATAGTTTCATGAATTAGATTCATCGAAAACAGTTTTTATAATCCAAAAAATATCACCTTGGGCCGGTAGATCAGCCTGGAAGATTACCTCGTTTGCACCGAGGAGATTATGCCTCATATGGCTTAACCTCAAGCCGCGGGTTCGAATCCTTTTTCAAAAAAGGCGAAATTCCCGCCCGGTCCATTCTTTAAATTTTCTATTAACTCATCTCACTTTTTTCAAATTTCTCTCTTAAAATGCTCTCTTACAATGAAATAAAATCGTATGAGATTGATTAGGAA
>SUPS01000321.1:0-2549 GCA_005191415.1 Candidatus Helarchaeota ASGARD archaeon Hel_GB_A | reverse complement strand
CAATTTGTGACATATTTTCATTTATAGAAATAGTTGAATTTAGTTCATTTCTAGAAATAGTTAGGTTTAGTGGGCCAGCCAGGATTTGAACCTGCCTCAACCAAGCTGTTATCTTGGCTGTCTGGGACTTCAGGCACGTCAGGCCTGCATCATAACCGCTAGATCACTGGCCCATAGGTTTTCTTAATTGCAAGAGTATTTATTATTTAAATCTTTAAAATTTTTCTTAAGAGCTGAATGATACATAGTAAAGCATTTCTAATAAAGCATTTCTTTTAAAATGAAAAAATTAAAAAATAGTAAAAGTTTAAGGTTAGAAAAGAAAGATGAATGTTGAAAGGTGCCTATAATCCGTAGGTGAAAAAACAATGCTAATGAAACTCACATGGGAAGCGCCTAAGCACCGTAGTTTGATTTTCATTTTATTAGGGTTTGCTACCTCCATACAATTTATAATTGTACTTCTAGCATCTCACTATTTTCTAATTAATAGTGCATATCTATTTACTTTTCTCTCAATAGGCATCATAATTCTTCTCACAGGCGTTGAGATGCTATCAGCTCAATTAATTCATTCTTTTCGTATCCATAGAAGACAATCTAAACGTCCAAAAAAGCGGAAGAAATTAAAAAAGGTTTCAGAAGTCTGGTCGATCTTTATTGGGGCTGGAATTGCTATTGGGTTGTTCTGTTTAATATATTTTACAGTCGCATATTTTATAATGGACCCTCTTAAGTTTCTTCTCATACCAATTTTTGGTAAATTCACACTTGTAGAAATACTTACAGGTATTATTCTTATCATTCTCATTTTAATTATAGATGCTGTGATCCCCAAAAAATGAATTATTATTCTCAAATTATCTAGCATCAATAGCATTATTAACGTAAAAAGAAAAAGAATGATGCCAGCGGCGAGATAAATTCTCTTACCGCCATAGTCGGCAAGATTTGAACTCGCGATTGTTGGGACAATTGCCACAGCAATTGCGCTCAACTGGATCTTCAGTCCAGCGCTCTCCCAACCTAAGCTACGCTGGCAAGTCACTTTTAATTACGTTGTCTAGGATCGGTTATCAATCAAAATATTTAATTCTTTTCCACTAATTAGATTTTAACATCTCTGGCTCAAGTTCATTCAAAGTTGGGATTAACAAAAAAGAATAAATATAGATAGTGGATACCGAATCTTTGCAAGGGTGCTTTTAAACACTGGAAGTTGGACAGTGGCATTGGCAATTCTCGGGGATTTAAATGAGTTCTTGAGATTTGATAGTCTGTGGGGTCGTTATAATATTTAACAGACGAAGAGCAGAACTATTCTCGGCGGTATTGCCTAGTTTTGATTAAAAACCTTTTTAAATATTCAATTCATACTTTTTCATACGCAAAAATTTTAAAGAATATTTTAATTCAAAAATTTAGACATTTCATTGATGCGCCTGTAGTCTAAAGATCAGCTTATGCAGGTTGGTCGGAAAGCCTGGTTAGGACATCGGCCTGCCACGCCGACGATTCAGAGCGGAGATCTGCTCTGGGGCGGAAATCCGGGTTCGAAAAATTTTTGAAAAAAAATTCGAAACTCCCGGCAGGCGCATTCTTATCCTCTAATTTGCCTAATTAATAAGATGCGGCTATGGTCTAGAGGCCCCTCAAAACGAATGGTCGGAAAACCTGGTTAGGACAAGGGCCTTCCAAGCCTTTAAATCATGGTTAAAAAAAACCATGATAGGGACACCCGGGTTCAACTCCCGGTAGCCGCACCATTTAATATATTCCACATAATGGAGATGCCCTTATTTTGAGTAAGAAAAAAGCGGAAAAGAAGAAGAAATCTGATAGAAAAGAAACCATGACCGAGCAAGAAATTGCAGCAAAGACGGAAGAATTCCTGATAAAACCTGGCGATTTCGTTCTCGTAGAAATGACTGGCAGAGTTAAAAGTTCTGGGAAGATCATAGATGTTACCGATGAAGAAATTGCTAGGAAAGAAGGAGTATATGACGAGAAAGAGGTCTATCGTCCCCGTTTAGTAATTGTTGGAAAAGGTTGGGTACTTAAAGGTGTCGATGACCAATTGGAAAAATTAGTCGTTGGAGTGCCCAAAACTATTGAAATTCCACCGAGTGAAGCGTTTGGAGAAAAAGAAGCCAAAAATATTAAGACTTATTCAATGCGAGAGATCCGAAAACAAGTGAAAAAACCTCGTCCCGGGACAATTGTAACCTTGGAAGGAAGGCGCGGCTTTATTAGACAAATAGCCCAAGGACGCGTGCGAGTAGATTTTAATCATCCTCTGGCAGGTGAAACTATCATTTATGAAGTGAAAGTAGTAAAGAAAATCATCGATGAAAATGAAAAAATAATGGAATTAATTAAACGTCGAATTCCAAAAATTGAAAGCGAGAAATTCAACATTTCTAAACAAGATAAATTAATTACAATCGAATTACCAAAAGAAATTTATTTTGATCAGAATTTACCAATTGTGAAATTCGGAATTGCCAGTGAAATCCGAGACTATATCCCCTACATTGCGACTATTAAAT
>SUPS01000320.1 GCA_005191415.1 Candidatus Helarchaeota ASGARD archaeon Hel_GB_A | reverse complement strand
AATAATTCGTTTATGGTACCAATATTGGGAAATTATTCTTATTTTCATTTTTTGTCGCCTTGAATTTCTTGAAAAATGAGAATTTTTAACCTTTTGCAGATGATTTTAGAGAATTGTTAAATTCCTTATGTTTAATAAGAATCCTCTTAGTGACTTATAAATTTTTTTTGACAATTTAGTATAATTTATTAGAGAAAAATTTAAAGAATAAGACTATTCTTCTCATGGAAACAACTTTAAATATGGAATTTATAGCGGTTTCGTGCTTCGAAACGCTCGGATTTTGATAAAGTTTTAAAGGATCTATAAGTTCCATTTAATTTATAGAAATAATCAAGATTTTGAGCTGTATTACAGAAAGAACATCGTTTTAAGATACCCTTCACTAATTTTTGGCATTGGGTACAATAAGTAAGGTCAAAAGAAAAGGTAAATAATCCAATAGACTCATTACAGATTTTATTAGTTAACTTTAATAAGGAATTCATTGAATCTAGAGATTCCAAAAGAGGTATTAACATGAGATGTCCTCCAGAAAGAAATTTTTGGAAATTTGCCTCAATTTTTATATATTCTGAAAGGGGTAACGTTAAATCGGTGTTAATATTTCTTGTATTATAAATATCAAATCGCTTTTTAGAGGCATTTTTTTTATTTCTTTGGAATTTTTTAATATCTAATTGGATAAATCGTTCTACCCAATTTTCTGAGGGGTATTGTCGCAATACCCATCTAAATCCAGTGGTTTCTATGGTGTCATCCAAAATTTTTCGTAAATGGTGAAGAATTTCCTTAGCGAATTTTAATCCACTTTTCGTAGAGATTTTAGTATCTGTCATGATTTCAGTTGCTTCTGGAAGACCAATGTAGCTCAGAGCGCTTGTGGCATGTTCAAGTCGGTAATAGTTTTCCCCTTTAAATTGGTGAGTAAATAAAGGAAGTAGATATTCTTCAAAGATTCGTGAATATAATTGGGTTCTCTTAATTTTAAGGGCAGAAATAGCTAATTGAGCTTTTTGATCCAATATTTCAAAAAATTTTTCGTCATCTTGATTAGATTCAAAAGCAATTCGCGGAAGATTTAAAACGACGGTATCTAAATTTCCAGTTCGAAGGGTATCAAGTTCGAAATCTTCTTTCCATGATGAATCTAAGCGGTCAAACATTCCCGTGTAATTAACATTTGAAGTTTGCCAATCAGGAGTTAGATTTGCCAGAAATGGAGTTCCCCATTTCATAATAAGTTTATGAAGTTGAAGTACAAGAGATTCTATTTCAGAATCTATGAGGGTATGTTTTCGTAATTTAAAAATTTGATGAGGGTAAAAGAAGGGCTTTCCACCTTGTTCGCCTTCTAACAGAACTTCTAAAAATATTTCAAGAAGTTTTCGGGATTCATCTAAATAATCGCCATAGATACCATGACGATTTCCTGCAACAGAAAGATCATAAAGAATTTTAGGAAGTTCAAATTCTAAATTAATTGTGCTTCTTGCTAATACTCCACCAGGTCCTATATAGGTACTTCCTAGTTCTTTAAAAAACATTAGAATTTCTTCTTTAATTTGATTTTTTGATAAATTCTTAGAATAAGGGGCTAAAAAAATATTAAAGAAATCAATCGATTGGGTGCCTGAAGTATGAATCTGTGAAAATTCAATTATTTTGGTAGCCATCATTAAAGCTTGTCGGAGATTTTTGGGTGGATTTAGTGAAATTGCGAGAGGATCTTGAGTAATTATTAGTCCTTCTGAGAAGAAGGGTCTTAAATCAAGCTGAATTGAATTTGGGCGAATGATGAAGTAATTTGCATTTGGGATAGTAATATCGCCTCGCAGATGGGCATCCGCCACATTACGAGGTAGAATATTCAATAGAAGATATTGTTCAAAAATTGAATCACTTACTATTTTTTGAATAGTTTCGGGGTTTGGATTCAGGGAACGGGAGTGACTATCTTTGAAGAGACGTGATACCTCAAAGGGCGGGAGTCCTAATCGAGTTAAGTTATGGCGGTATTGTTCATATCCTTTAAGAACTAAGATACTATTTACAACTTCACGGATTAATGGTGCAGTTAGATATTTTACTTTAGCCTTCATTAATTGTTCTTCTGCTTCTTTTGCAATTTCTTCAGCAAGATCATTGGGTACATTTGCCTCACGGACAAGAGACTCTGCAATTTTATTTCGATCAAAGTGTTCAATCGCATATTCAGAAGTCCTTACGGGAATTTCCCTGATAATCTCGCTTCGAGAATAATCGATTAAACTCCATACAAATTCAATTACTTTTTCCCCTAATTCGGTTAAATTATACCCGGATTCGTCTCCTTTAATAAGATTCGAATTTTTAAGCTCGCGAAGATGATATCCAAATCGACCTGCATCGGATGACGGTTCCAAATTCATCATTTGCATAATTTGAGTAAAAGTTAGAGGGCTCTGGCGACTCAATAATTGCATTATGGTTATACGTATGGAACTCGATAATGCCGATAATACTTTCTTGGGAATTTCTTCAGATGTCATTTATTTAGCATCTCAAATCAAAATTTCTTTCCATATAAAAGTCATAATTATCAGAATTCTCAAATTTAAAAATTTCAATAACCTACTTTAAAATTTTATATTCTAGCGAAATTTTTTATCTTTCAGTACTAAAAGATATCTGATTAATCTTGGTACAACGAAAATTGAAACGAAAAAAATTCATAAAAAAGATAGCGTCTGAGCAAATTGAACTTCTCTTTCAACAAGCAAAGCAAATTTTTAAGGATGATCCAGCTAAAAGCCAAAGATATGTTGATATAGCAAGGGCTATCAGTAAAAAATGTAAGGTAAGGATTCCTAGAGCACATAAATTTCAAATCTGTAGACATTGTAAGAGTTATTTAGTCCCTGGAGTGAATTGTAGAATACGCCTCCGATCGAATAGAGGACGTCACGTAACACTTACTTGTTTCAATTGTAAAAGACATACAAGATATTATTACTAATCTCTAAAATAGTAAAGTAGAAGGATTAAGAATGAAAGAAATAATGAAAAAAGAGAAATTAAACAAAATAAAAGCGAGTTCAGCACAAATTGTAATCGGAAAAAATGGATTAACGGAAGAAATACTCAATACAATCAAAAAGAAAATAAAAAAAGATAAAATTATAAAAGTAAAACTATTAAAGACGGTTCCCGAGTTAGAAAAATTAGGAAGGAAAAAGTGTGCTGAATTGCTTGCCAAAAAACTTAATGTAAATTTGATTGAAATCAGAGGTTATAGTATTATTCTTCAAAAAAGAATTAATTAAACAGAAAATTTCATTCATAGTAATAT
>SUPS01000072.1:15251-16298 GCA_005191415.1 Candidatus Helarchaeota ASGARD archaeon Hel_GB_A | reverse complement strand
CGAAACCATTCGAAATTTTTAATTATTGCTTTTCAGATAAAACTTACCATTTACCTTAAAGGAATATCTGCTGGGAATTTGATTTATTTCTGGAAATCTCAAAAAAATGAAAAAGATTATTATAAACTTTAAGAAAATAGAATATGAATTGAAATGACATTTCCATCCCAATTAGATCTTGAATGATAGAGAAAAAAGAGAAAAGTGTAAAAGTGGGAACGTTGTATGAGTAAAATTGATGAAGTAAAGAAAATTTTAGCAGATTTAGAGGCGAAAGTGCCAGATATAATTGGTTCAGCAGTCATTCGCACAAATGGGTTGCTAATAGCATCAGCTCTCCCCAGCGAATCGAATGAGCGAATGGTTGCCGCGATGTCAGCTGCCCTTTTGGGGACTTCGAAAAGGACCGCAGAGGCTTTATTTGGTGGAACATTTCGGAGTTTATCCTTGGAAATAGATAAGGGGAATATGTTTTTGATGGGAGCAGGAAGAGTGATTTTAGTAGTGTTAACTACGAAAGATCCCAATGTGGGTTTAGTCACACTAGAAATAGAGGATAGTAGTAAGAAAATTAGTGAATTATTTCAAGTTGAAGAGTGATTAACATGTCTCAACAATTAAAATTTATTGCATCTCTTTTTAAAATGATCATAGAAGAATCTCTTAACGTAATGGGGCCTGAAACAGTTCAAACTCTCTTTAGGTTAATTGGGGAACGGCAAGGTGAACGGGTGGAGAAGCGATTGAAAACGCAATTTAAAATAGATAAATGGACACCAGAGGATTTCGCAATTAAATTTATAAAAGAAGTCATCGAACCAGCCCTTGGAGAGGGGCAAGCAGAGTATAATAAGGAAAATGATGATATCATTATAAACATTAAAATTTGTCCCTTTCAACAAGCTAATATCGATGTATCTGGGAAGTTATATTGTACTTATACACAAGGACTCGTTGAACAAGCTTTTACAAAAGCAATAGGGAAAATTACATTCAAGACAGAACAATTGATAGCAGAAAATAAACCGAATTGCATCTTTAGAATAT
>SUPS01000072.1:0-15241 GCA_005191415.1 Candidatus Helarchaeota ASGARD archaeon Hel_GB_A | reverse complement strand
GATGAAATTAGAACTCTAATCTGATATAAAAATTAAAATAGGAGATAATATGTCAAATTAAAAAAACAAAGTATTTATATACACGAGAAATTGAATCCACCAATGAAGATTAATATTAAACCGAATTTTTTAAAGGGAAAAGTATGAGTAAAATTGATGATGTTAAGAAAATACTTATAGATTTAGAGACGCGCGTTCCAGATATAATCGGATCTGCTGTCATCCGCACGAATGGGTTGTTAATAGCTTCAGCTCTTCCTAGCGAATCAAATGAGCGAATGGTTGCCGCGATGTCAGCTGCCCTTTTGGGGACTTCGAAAAGGACCGCAGAGGCTTTATTTGGTGGAACATTTCGGAGTTTATCCTTGGAAATAGATAAGGGGAATATGTTTTTGATGGGAGCAGGAAGAGTGATTTTAGTAGTGTTAACTACGAAAGATCCCAATGTGGGTTTAGTCACACTAGAAATAGAGGATAGTAGTAAGAAAATTAGTGAATTATTCCAAGTTGAAGAGTGATTAGAATGTCCCAACAGTTGAAATTTATTGCTTCAGTCTTCAAAATGGCAATGAAAGAATTGGTTAATGTAATGGGACCTGAATCGGTTCAGACAGTCTTCCGATTAATGGGAGAAGAGATAGGTAAAGCATATGAAAGACGATTACGACTAAAATATAAAGTTGATAAATGGAAAACAGAGGAATATGTTGATCATCTTTTAAAGGACATCATTGAACCAGGATTAGGAGAAGGATTGGCAGAATATAAAATAGATAATAAGGAGATTACAATAATTATAAAGGTTTGTCCATTCCGCCGGGCTGGTATCAAAATTTCTGACAAATTATATTGTACCTACACGGAAGGAATGATTGAAACAGCACTCAAAACAGCTCTAGGAGACATTGATTTTAAAACGGAGCGATTAATAGCAGACAAAAACCCAGATTGTATTTTTAAAATTAAAATCAAGCAATAAAAGAGTTAATATTCTTATATTTTTTTTATTGTAACGGGTAAAGTGAAAATGATTCAAAATTTTTTAATTTTAAAACGTTCTGGCGAAAGTATTTACAAGAAGAGCTTTGGGAAAATCGATATGGATGAAACAATTATGTGTGGTTTTTTTTCAGCTTTTTTTACATTCACTCAAAGCCTTTGTGGAGCTGATCTCCGAGATATAGAATTAGGACCTTATCGAATTCTATTTGAATTTGTAGGAAAGGAGATTATCCTTGTAGTATTTTTTGATAAATCAGATAGCATTATTAACGTCCAACAGCATTTGATTAAATTAAGAGATATAATTAAGGAAAAATATGGAGATGTAATTAAGAAAAAAGTCTGTAAAACAGAAGATTTTGAGGGATTGAACGAATTAATAGATGAAATTATCTTAAAGCCGCAAGAAATTAAAATCAAAGAGGAATTCAAATCGTATTGTGAATCTGTTCTAAATGATCTAAATTCAACCAATGAAATTATAGATTGTGCTCTTATCTCAATAGATGGAATTCCTCTTTTAAGAGGGACAAAACGAGAGTTCTTAGATTTAATTATAAGACAAATGGATGCCTTTTGGAAATTTAAAAGTCAAGTTTTAGACCAAATCATCCTGTATTATGAAAACAGATATATTATATTATACAAAATTAATGAAGATTTAGTATTATCCGCATTAATTCGGAGAAATACACCCATTGGACTTGCTACTTTATTAGTAGAAGAAGGAGCACAAAAAATTGCTAAACAGGCGAGTAAATTTAACAGAATAAGATAATTATTTAATTAATAAATGGGAAGAGTTTTGGAAAATGGGAGTATTTTCAAGGTTAAAAGATCTTTTTTCGAAAAAATCAATTGATTCTTTGAAGGAAGTTGAACAAGAATTAAATAAATTACAGAAAAAAAGTAATTCGGAAATAATAGCGCTATTAGGGATTCATGGGAGACTAAAGGGATTACCATTAATTTATATCTCTAAAAATGAAGTTGATTTAAGGAGAATTAGTGCTCAATTAACTGAATTATTAAAACCACTCAAAAACATATATAGTCAAAGAGAAATTCAAGATATTATCATTCGTTATATGGATTCGATCTTATATTATAGACCATTAATGAAAAATGTCAGCTTTTTTGCTATTGTTCCTCATAAAAATAATCTCATAGCCCTTCAACAATGGATTAATAGTAAAAGGGAAATTTTAGAAGAATTATTTCATTCTTCAAATCAATAATAAATTTAGGAAGATTGAAGATTTTTTCATTTGTCAGACGGAGGAGGAACATAATACGGCAAATATCCTCGTTGAAAATCCCTTATAACAATTTTTGCGGCTTCATAAGTATCAGGTATGCCACCAGGAAGCAGTTTGCCCCTTCGTTTGGCAAGATTTTCGAGAAATTCATCTAATTCAGTAAATTTAATCTTATAATAATTGGATAAGACGGAAGGTTCTGCACGATTAATTATTTCTTTGACAACTGCATCTATATTTTTTATTTTTTCGGGCGTAATCGCTGCTTTAAGAGCTAATTCGAGTTCATCGCCCTCAACGGGAATAATCCCAGGGGAATCGATTAATCGGATTCTTTTACTTAATGTAATATACTGCTTCCCACGAGTAAAACCTGCTTGAGGTGATGTTCCTACGATTTTAGTGCCTTTCAATGCATTAATTATAGTACTTTTACCTACATTAGGATATCCTACGATTGCAACGAAGACTGGAAATGTGGGAGCTAATTGAATAATTTTTTTCCGTAAAAAGCGAAATGTTCGTTCATACCCACGTTTTGCGCTAATTGCAATTGTAGGAAATTCTAAGGCAAGGATCTTTCGCCATTGTTCGGCTATTTTTTTAGGAATTAAATCAATTTTATTTAATACAAGGACTAAAATTTTATCAGATTGCTGGGTAATGATTTCTTCAATCTTTTTACTTCTTGTTCCAATTGGATCTCTGGCATCTAGTACCTCTAAAATAAGATTAGCGTTATTAACAACATCTAAAATCACTTGCCAGAGCCGACTCATTCTTTTCACGCAAATTCTTTTAAAAAAATTTTGATGATTATTTTCTAAATTTTATTATTGTTTGTCTATCTTTTTTAATTTCTTCAACACGATGAAATCCAGTGAATTGCAATAATTTATTAATAATTTTTTCAAATTTTTTCAATTCATTATTTTTAAAATTAAAAAAACTGGAATCAATAAGGGTTGGATGTTGGAGTAACGTTTTTCTTAAGGTATGAGGGCGAAAAAAATTGGGAGAATCCACTTCATCTTCTACTTTAAGAGGTATATCTTCAAATCCCGGATCTCTTTCAAATAGATAGAGTTTGAGGCAATATTGATGTTTTATTTCCTTTTTATTCAGAAATCCTTGTTTAATTTTATATTCAAATGTGAATTCTTCGATTTCGGAAAAGGGAATGATTTTTGATCTGTAAAAAATCAAGAAGAGGCGTTCTTGGAATTTGAAATTCGATTTTTCCTTATCAACGATTATACTTTTGAAATGAGTAAAATAATAGAATCCTGTAATAAAAACAGGAGAGAAAGCAAGAATCGAAGAAGATGTTGCAATATAGCCTGTAATATTAATAAGAAGCAATAAAATATGCCCGATACTCGTATTCAAATTTTTAATTGATAAAAGATAACAAATGCATGGAATTTCTATAAGAAAAATATAAGCCAAAAGATAGCTTAAACTCGAATTAAATATTATTGATTTGAAATATTCGTTAGATGTAAAATATATCTGATAATTATTTAGAATCATTAAGATTATCGATAATAAAATGCCAAGAACCATTAATAATAGTCCAACGTACCGATTTTTTCTCGGAATTTTTAGAACTAATTTTTCGGGAGTGTCAGAAGTGATTTCCATGATTAAATGACCATTGTTTAAAAGTTGTTTAATCTAAAGATTTCAAGTTAAATTTAATTTTATCCGATTCAAAAATCTGTTCCAGGTTCTTAGAAAATTGATGAAGAATGAAAAGAATGAAAAATTTTTTAAAGAACCTTTATTTAATGTAAATGAAGGTTTTAAAGATGAGAAATCCGCTTGTGCGGAGATGTGAGACCTTTTTTTAATATCTGAAAATTAGAAAAAATTACATACCAGATATTTATTGAAATTTGAAGCGATTTGGGATGATCATCAATGGTTAAAGTAAAGAATGTAGAAGAAATTCAAAAAATGATCAAGCAGCATCCGTTAGATTTGCGACGGATATTTTCAATTGTTGCCCATATCGATCATGGTAAAAGTACCGCTTGTGACTACTTAATGGGACGAGCAGGTCTTTTAAGTCATGATTATGAGGGAGAACGCCGTCTAACGGATTACGATGAAGAAGAACAGGAGCGAGGTATCACCATTTTTACAAGCGTTGCCTTGTTAAATTACGATTTCGAGGGAAAGACGTATCTTCTGGAAATTAATGATACACCAGGACATATTTCCTTTACAGGCGAGGTATCGCGTGCTTTACGCGGGAGTGATGGTGCAGTAATTTTAGTGGATGCCTTAGAAGGCTGTATGACCCAAACAATTACGAATATTCATCTCGCGGTAGGAGAAGAGTGGTGTCGCCCAATTCTATTTATTAATAAAGTTGATCGGCTCATAATGGAGTTAAAATTACCTCCAGAAAAAATAATTCAGAGATTTCAACAAATCATTCAAGAAGTTAATAGAGAAATTAAACAAGTTGCCCCTGAGCCGTTTAAAGAGAAATGGATCCTTAATCCTGATGTGGGGCATGTTGTTTTTGGATCTGCAAAAGATGGATGGGCATTTACGATTCCTCAATTACAGAATAAACAAATGAGTGCAAAATTAGTTTTAGACAAATATGCAGATGCAATTAAAACTAATAGCAAAGAGCCAATTAAATGGTTGAGAAAAAATTTACCATTAGATGAAGCACTCCTTGAAGTTATTATCAAATTCCTTCCTAGCCCTCTTGAAGCACAAAAATATCGAATGTATAAGCTATGGAGTGGCGATATAAAGAAAGGGTTGAATATCGAAGACCCCGAATCAATTAAGGACGATATCGAAAAATGGACAGCTTACTCCTTGATAAATATTGATAAGAATGGACCATTATTAGGGATGATTACGAAGATTTTCATCCATCCAAAATCTAAAAGACCAACAATAATAGGGCGAGTATGGAGTGGTACATTAAAGCAAGGAGAAGAAATTTATCTAATGAATGCCAAACGCTCAGCAAGAGTGCGAAGATTAGGGGTTATGGAAATAGATAGCCTTTTACCTGTAGATCAAGTTCCAGCTGGTAATTTATTTGCAATGGAGTTACCAGATATGCAACCTGCAGGGGAAACTTTTGTTTCATTAGAGATGAAGGATGAAAATATTCCTGGTTTTGAAAAAATTCTTTATGTATCGGACCCTGTAGTTAGTCGAAGTATTAAACCAGAAAATCCAAAAGATTTAGGAAAATTAGGCGATGTCGTGCGTAAATGGGTGCTTGCCGACCCGACCGCTACATTTCGGAAAAATGAAGAATCCGGAGAGTACATATTAAGTGGAATTGACCCTCTCCAAATTGAGATTTTGGTTGAGCGAATACAAGAAGAAATACCAATTAAAGTGGGAATCCCCATCACGGTTTATCATGAAACATTATTAGGAAGAGGAATAGAGATTCATACTAAATGTTCAGAGGGACATAATAAGCTTAAAATGTATATAGAGCCATTAAACGAAGAAACGCTTAAGTTAATAAGGGACGGAAAAATATCAGAATATCAGGATGAAAAAGAGCGAGCAGCCCTATTACGAGAGGCTGGATGGGATAAAAAGGAAGCAAGAAGAATTTGGGCTATTGAAGGATCTAATATATTAGTAAATGGTAGTATAGGAGTTCAACGATTAGATCGAATTAAAGGATATATCATTGCCACATTTCGGGATTTTGTATTTTCATCTGCTTTAGCTAAAGAACCAGCCATGGGGCTTAAGGCAGTTATTACAGATGCCACTGTTCATGAAGACCCAACGCACACACGTTCCGCACAGATTTTTGTAATGACATTCTCAGCGTTGAATATCAGCTTTTTAACCGCTAACCCCGCTTTATTTGAACCTATTTTGAGAATTGATCTAAAAGTTCCATCTGAATATATGGGAACAATTATGACCATTTTAACACAACATCGGGGTAAGGTTGTAAATACAGTTCAAGTTGGAGATAATGTAGAGATTCAAGGTGAGATACCTGCCTCCGAAGCTGTGGCATCGGGCGGTACAGTCGGAGGAATCGCTGATGAAATTAGATCGGCAACGCAAGGGAAAGCAATCTTTGGATATCAATTCAAAAACTTCCAACTACTTCCTAAAAATCTTCAAGAAGAAAAAATACTTGAAATTCGTAAACGAAAAATAGAAGCAGGAGAAGAACTTTCTCCAGAAATACCAAATCCCTTCACATTTAAGAATCGTATGTATCCTGACCCTGGCTATTGGCGAAGACCGATTTACGAATATGTTAGTCAATATAAAAATAAGATAATTATCCCATCGATTCTGGAAGCAGTAACTCCTAGCAAATAATGAGCTAATTCTGGCTTTTTTCCCTTCTTTCTTTTTATTTGAGACCAAACCTTGCGAAAATCGCAACAATTACTTATCTTTAAAAGAGACCATTTATTTAATTAGTATAAGAATATATTGAAACTAAAAGATAGTATAAGAAAGATGGTGAAGAATTAAGACTTTGAGGAGGTCTGAATGTCCGAAGAAGAAGTTGTAACTTTAACTTTTGAGAATGCTGCTAATGAAAATAAAAAATGGCAGGTAGTAGCGGTTTCGGGTGAATTATTAAGGGATTATGTTGGGAGAGCTGCCAAACAGTTATTTACACCTGTCCCCCAACGTGTAGGGATCGCCACGAAGGATGGGGCTATAGTTCAAAATTGGGCTGATAAAACTGTGAGAGAAGTAATAGATAGCTACCGAACTAATCATTATGTAATTGGCACCCCTGATCAACTTGGATAAGTTCTAAAAACGTCCTCCAGCTAATTTCTCAAAATTCATGCCTTTTTTTCTTGAACGGGATAAATTACAGAATCTACATTTAATTCAAGGCTTTGGTGGGAATTTGGTCAATAAAGAAGATAAGAATACAATCGATTTAACAGAATATATTGATTCAATTTCCATAGATGTCCATGAAGAATATATAAAGCTTCATTTTCTTACGCCATATCAATTAAAAATTAAAGGAGCAATTATACTTGAGAAGCTTCCATTGTTTCATAACATTTACGGTCCGCGTTCTCCGAAATGGGACAAAAGAGTGCAAGAAGAATTAGAAATTTTTAATTTCTTAAAAGAGAAGTATGTACAGCAAGTAGGGTTCCCTGTTTATGACCAATTAACCCAGATGCCCAGGAATAAGCGCGTTTGGCATGTTTTATTTCGGATGAATGAGCGCCATAAGGGACGGAAGATCGAGATCCGATTAGATTTAAGGTATCCACAACAATTCCCTCGAGCAAAACGAGATCCTCGAGAAAGGCATGTATCGCTGGGGGATAAATGTTTTGGGGAATTAAGAAGACGGTGGAGGAGTGATGGCAAATTTGGAATTCCCCATTTTCTCGTAATTCTTGGCTATTATTATGCATTAGAGTATACAAGTGTAAAAATATAAGCTGGAAGATAATTTTTATGCGTAATGACGATTATTCACCAGAATGGAATCGTATTAACGCCTCTGAAACTAAAAGTGGACCATTTGTGAAAGAAATAATCTTACCTCCATCTTTATATAGCTATGCATTGGAAAGAGGGGGCGAAACCTACAAGGAAGTGGGATTTTACTTAGTAGGTTTTTTTAAAAAAGGTATTTGTTATATTTACGATCTCATTGAATTTGATTATTCAGAACAAAGTGGTGGATTTATCGAATCTGGAATGAAAAGGTATCTTCGCCTTCGAGCAGGAATACCAGTAGGACTTAGAATTGTAGGACATATGCACAAGCATCCTGGATTTACTCAATATAGTGCCACAGACAAACGTAATTTTTTACGGTATGGTAACGCTAATCCACTGAATGCTTTTTTAATCTATATGGTAGATCCCTACCCACAAATCAGTGGATATACGGCAACCTCGGAAAAAATTTTTCCTGTAAGCGTTATAATTCGTGAATTAACATCTGATGAAGAATTATTGGAAAAAGAGCTGAAAATTGCATTTTCTACCAAGGTATTACTCCCAAAAAAAACAAATCTTTCTGATTTTAATTTACTTTTCTCCGAAAATATCGGTTCTGAAACCCTAAAAGTTCTTTCTCGACCTACAATACAATTCAATGAGATGGACGGGGAAACAGCGTCTATAATTACAGAAAAGACAAGAATTAGGGTAATCCCAAGAAAGGCAGTCGAAATCGAGGGAATTGGTAAAAATAAAAAGTTGCGTTATCGGATATTTATGGAAGAAACCGAAATAATTGCAGATTTAGAAAAAATACTCACTCAATTGGTAGATATTCAAAAACAGAAAGGATATGACCTTGTTTTCTATGAAAATGGGCAGAAACTTTCAAAAAATACTAAAATAAAAGAAATAAGGCTACCATTAACGTGGGATTTAGAAAAATCCCCATTACTTCCTATTTTTTCCAATTTCTATCAATTCTGGAGAAATTTTTTCAAAATAATAAGTCAAAAATTAGTCCAATCAGAGGAAATCGCTAGTGAATCGAGTGAAAGCCAAATAAGCAAACTTGAAAAACCATATCAAGATAGCGAGCTCAAAAAGTTATTTGTCAATTTTTCTAAATTTTGGAAGGATATATTTAAACTATCTGAAAAAAGGAAGTCTGAGCCCGAAATGGAAACTATTCAAGAATTTTATGAATTAGACCATTCCGAAACTAAAAAGAAACAAAGAGAATCTAGAGGTGATACTTTAGATTATTATATTTAATTACTTAATTATAGGAAATAGGTAGATTGAAAATGTTGCCATTAGATGCTAGGAATCAATTAGCTATGAATTCGCCGAAAATGTTCTCTCGAATTATTTTTGCAGGATTGGATATTCGAAAATTACTTTCAAAGACGGCTTTAATTGGGGGTTGTGGGGGATTAGGAGTAATTGTTGGAGAAATTTTAGCTAGGACAGGGATTGGAAAGCTTATTCTCATTGATAGAGATATTGTAGAAGAAGAAAATTTCAATCGATTAATATTCGATCGAGATGATATAGGACAGCCGAAAGCTATGTGTCTCGCTAAGAAATTAGAATCGATTCGTAATTCAGGAGAAATCGAATCAAAATTTCATTTAAAGACAGAAGCATACCAAGAAGACGTTGTCGCATGGATGGATTTGGAGGAACTCATCGGAAAATCAGATATAATCATCACTTGTTTTGACAATGAAGCGGCGCGTATTGAATTAAATGCTTATGCGGTCGCTCTAAATAAGCCTTTAATTGATGGTGGGACATCTGAAAATGCTTTAAGAGGGACTGTTATAACGGTATTGCCCGGAAAAACTCCGTGCTTAGAATGTTACTGGTCAAATGAAACCTTAATCCCTATAGATGATTCAGATCCAGAGGAAGAAGATTTAAAAACATCAATTCTGAAAGTGCCTTGTGGAGCAAGCCTAGCCACCACAATGAACATTATTGGAAGTCTCCAAGCTGATCAAGTGTTAAAAATTCTCCTTGAATATGGTGAACTCATCCCTCAAATAAGAATTTCACTTGAAGATAAGCTATCTTTATCTACTTTTCATTCTACGCGCCGACCAGGCTGTCCTGCATGTGGTGACCTATAATGGATGACCTTTTCAACATTAAATTTGTTAGAGGAAAAATAGTAGGACACTGGGATTGGACTTTTGAAATACCTCTTTTTAGAACAGTCGCTCGTGTTGGGAAGCCAGGTTGGAAAGAAAGGTTAGAAGAAGAACTTGAAAAAATTGAATATCTCAAAAGATTAAAAAAAGAAGATAATCTTTTTTCAAAAGTTGAACAAGACCCAAAAAATCCACGTATTTTTTATGTTGAAGGCGTATCAGACAATAATGAAAAAATTAGATTTAATCTTCGACTCCCAATTCGCTATCCTTTTGTCCCACCTTATGCCGAAGAATATTATTTTGGACAATATTCCTTCTATTCTTATTCAGATCACGGTAGAGTTGCTTGTCTCGATAAAATAAATAATAGATGGAATAAAGAAGGGCGACATGGTATTGCTCATTTTTTAGCTATGCTTGGTTATTACACAGCTCTCGCACGACACAATGTAAATATTAGATCTTTAACGCGAAAGACACGAAAGAGAAGAAAAATAAGAAAATAAAAAAAAATTGAATTTTAAGAATTCTATCGAATTTTTCTGTGTTATTAGTTTAGATCCAAGGCCATGGGCTCCAGGGATCTGCACTTCCCGTGGCAAATACTGAAATTCCTAGGACAATGCCCATGAGAACAATAGCGAGTGCTAATAATCGGCTATCATTTAATAATTCTATTTTATCCATTCTGACACCTCAATTTTTAGGGTGTCAATTTTTTTGAGATGCGCATATATAAGCTCCCCTCTGTAGCGTTGAAATGCGCAAAACTATGAATCTGATTTTCAATTTTTATTTGCGCAAAAATTCTATCCGATAAAATAAGAATGGGAAATGGTTCGTAATCTTGAATGATATATAGATCTATAGCAAGATGACATCAAATCATTTAACGAAACTTAGCGTTCTAATACATGAAAAGTGGTATACAAAATTTATGCATGGATTAAAAAGTTAGGATTTACTAGATAGTGTGGGGTAAAGTAATGTCAGACAAAAATTCAGAAAATAAAGAATTCGAGATAAAGCGGATTACAACACCGCAGGGAGATGTACCCACGGTTGATAGTATGATGGAAGCACTTAATCTAATTGTGAGTAGAATAAATGCGTTATCGCGAGATTTTAATGAAAGATTAAAGTATTCAGGTGCTAGTATTGAAGCGGCTGAGTTCATTGAACAAAATTTAAGCGATACTAATAGGAAAATTTATGAATTAAAAAAGAGCCTGACAACAAATACAGAGCATATTGATGAGATAAATAAAAATCTTAAGAATTTAGAGGATGTAGTTTCAAATCTTGAAAGAATGACGAAGAATATATTAAATAACGATTATGCACCTCAGTCGAAAAGTTATGAGGATATTCTTGAAATTAAAGAATTGACGATATCTCTGAGAGATACAGTTTCTAAATTGCAGAAAAGTATTGGAGAGGAATTTATCGAGTTAGGGATGTTGTATTGGGAACATAACTATACCGAAATTAGTGAAAATTTGGAAGATATAGTTGCTTATGAGCCAGAAAAAGCAAAAATCATGAGTTATTTTAAAATTTTGAATTTACCAAAACCTGTAATAAACATAGACGCAAAAATTTTGTTATTTGGGCCATCGGGTATTGGTAAAAGTTCATTAATTCGAGCAATTGCGAAAGATCAAAAAATCAAAATCATAGAATTGAATCTTCCATTGATAATATCATTAAAACCCTCCAAACAAGTTGAGAATCTGAATAATTTGTTTCATTATCTTAGATTTAAAGAGGGATTTAAACCTTGCGTATTGTTACTGGACAATTTTGGAATAATTCATAAGATTCAAAAGGATTCCTTATTTCTTCCTTTAATAGAGACATTAATTTTAGAACTTAGCAGAATACATCTGACCAAAGATAGAATTTTAGTGGTTGCAATTCTGAATGGAGCTGAATATTTAGAAAAACGTTTATTAGATCAGTTCAATGAAAAAATTGAGATGAATTTACCTGACCAAGTTTCTAGAGCATTAATACTTAGAAAACTATTAAATGAAGTAAATTTAGAAATTGATCTTGATTTAGATGAGATTAGTAGCAAATTAGCGGAACCTGAATTAACAGATGGATTCTCCAGAAAAGATCTTAAAGAGGTCTTTAATATTGCTAAATTACATGCTTTTACAGAGGGTAGACCATTATTAAATGAAAATGACTTAGTAAAAGCCATTCAAACATTTAAAGAACGGAAAACATTTCAAATTTCCTCAGAATTGGGAGGAAAAGCACAAGATAAAACCGCAACAGGAAAAAAAATTCAACATCTTGAAGAGGAACTCCAGAATGTTAAAATGATGTTATCATACTCTACCCGAATGCTTAAGCATGCATTACGTTTAGCATTAACTGATAACTACAATTTTATAACGCGTCTATTCAATCATTATGAATTAACTAAGAAGCCTTTCACCATAGAAGAAATGGCACAATTAACGGGAATAAATGAAGAAAATGTCAATAAACTTCTTCGAAAAATGCCTTATAAATTATTATTCCCTAAAATAGGAGAAGAATATTATATTATATTCGATAAAACAACACTTGAAGAAATTTTAGCCGAAATGGCACTAACAATTTGAAAGATTTAATAGAAAGGGAAAGGCGTGTTAAAGGGTGTATTTAAAAAAGATAAGAATCACGAATTTTAAAACCTTTACGGGATCAAAAGAACTCATTTTCTCAAAAGGATATACAGTATTATCCGGTCCCAATGGTTCAGGAAAGAGCAATACTTTAGATGCGATATTATTTGTCTTGGGACGTCATGATGAACGCGTTAAGAAGACTGTTGCCGAAGTTATTAGCAAAGATTTCAATACAAATAAATTATTAGCGGATTTTGCAGAAGTTACTTTAGTATTTTCATTAGAAGATGAAGTAAATTCTAATGGCGACTCAAAAACCTTGTCGATTTCAAGACAACTTCGTATTCCTGCGAGTGGAAAGGCATATTCAATCTATAAATTAAATGGTAAAGAAACTTCATTGAGCGAGATCCTCAAGCATCTTCCTGTAATGGATTATAACATTGTAAAACAAGGTGAAATCACTTCACGAATGTATGAGACACCCGAAAGCCGTCGCCAGTTAATAGAGAAAATAGCTGGAATTGCTCAGTTAGACCCCTTAATTTCAGAGAGTACAGCGAAAATAATGAACGCAAAGGAGACTCTAAAGCGTATCGGATTATTCTTAAATGATGCTAAGAAGCGTTTAGAAGAGTTAAAGAAGGAAAAAGAGCGGACTCTTAGATATCGAGAATTGGAAAAAAAATTAAAGAAATATAGAGCAATTAAAATATATTCGACAAAATTAGAACTAGTTGCAAAACTTAATGAAATAGAAGATGAGATTGAAAAGAAAGAAGATACTATAAAAGAAATCCAAAAAAAGATTCAGAATCGATTCAAGGAAATTAAGCAGTTTCTTAACCGTATAAAAGAATTAGAACAGCAAAAACGGGAATTTGAAAAGAAAAAAACAGAGATTTCGATACATTATCAAATGGATTTAAAAAATGTCGAGCAAATTGATCAAAGATTAGAAGAAATTAAAGAACTTATAGAATCGTTAAAAACACGGATTGAGAATTTAAAACAAGAAATTCAAAAATTAAAGCAAGATAAGCAGAAGATTATTCAAAAAATTAAAAAAATATCAGATAAGCATAGTAAGATTTTAAATGGAATTAAAGAACTTCAATATCAAAATAAAAATCTGGAATTAACTTTACCTCGATTAAAAGAAAAGGCAAATGAGTTAGATAGACAGAGAAATTCGATATTAGCTCAAATTAATGAAAAAGAAAGAATATTAAGAGAAATTGACATCCAAATACGGGAACTACGCCAAAAAAGAATAAATTTCGAAGAAAAATTAAGTGAATACAAGGAAATAAAACAGGACCAAACATCAAATCTTGGGAAGGCAACAAGAGAACTAAGACAACTTGAAGGAAAGATTAGAGTCAATACTCAAAAAGCAGAGAAATTAAGACAAGAGATAGCCGTCAATTTTCGACTTTTAGAGAGACAACGTCTAGAAATCAATGAATTTGCAGCCAAAGAGGTCGAAATTCAGAAGCAAATTACTCATTATCAACACTTGTTAGAAAGTGCAAGACCAAATTATTCTTTAGCTGTTCAAAAGGTCTTAGAAGGACGAGATAGGGGAAAGCTGAACGGGGTAATCGGGACAGTTATTGAATTAATAGAAGATATTAACTCAGAATATGCATTGGCAATTGAAGCAGCGGGTGGCATCAAACTGCAGAATATTGTTACAAAGAATTTCCAGCTTACAAAGGAGATTATTGATTTTGTGAAGAAAATTAAAGTAGGAAAAATTACCTTTTATCCTTTAGATACTTTACAAGATGTCCAATTGAAACCCACGCCAAATGATTCAAAAGTTATAGGAAAGATTATTGATTTGATTAAGTTTGACCGGAAAAACTATCTAAAAGTTATGGCAAATGTGTTTAGAAATACGCTTCTCGTGCGAGATCTCGACACGGCGAAGAAATATCGTTCATATCGAACTGTAACTCTTGAAAGAAACTTAATGGAAACTGGTGGCTGGGTAACCACAAGTGGAAAATTTGAACCTCGATTTCTTCTTATAAAGGAATTTTATAGAAAAAAAATTACAGAATTAAAAGAAGAATATGAGAAGACAAAACAGCTTGATAAAAGATTAAAGTTAGAAATTTCAAAGCTAGAAAGACAAAATAAATCAAATCAAATGAAATTAGAAGAATTAGTAAATTCAAATAATGTATTACGGGGACGTATCCTTGAATTGCAAAATAAAATAAAAGATCTAGAGGGGGAAGTCAGAAAGTGGCAAAATGAATTAGAACAAATCGACAGACAATTGGTAGAAATTAAGGCTGAGGAACAAAATTCGCACATAAAATTATCTAAATTACTCGAAGAACGCGAAACTTTAACCAAGGAAAAAGAAAAAATAGAAGCTGAAATTGCGGATACTGAGTTAGGAAAAACAGAACAATTGATTGAAAAAAATAGGCGCGAAATCCAAAAATTACGCGAGGAAAATAGGAAGTTAGAGAGAGAACGCGAAATTTATACGACCCAAATAAATCAAATTGAATCTAATATAGAAATAAAGAAAACTAGAACTGAAGATATTGAAAATAGAATTAATAATGAATTGATTATTGAAAAAAATAAATTATTATCGAGAAAACAAGAGATTTTAAATAAAATTGAGTCAGAAAATTCAGAAATTAAAGAAATTTTGACACAAATAACAAATATAGAAACAGTTCAGAAAGAATTAAATGAAAATCATAGGCAT
>SUPS01000071.1 GCA_005191415.1 Candidatus Helarchaeota ASGARD archaeon Hel_GB_A | reverse complement strand
ATTAGAGGGTGGAGTGGTTATGGAATGGTCTATTGCAGAGGGGGGTGCGGCTCTGCCTGCTGCGGAGGGAGGTGCGGCTCTGCCTGCTGTGGAGGGAGGTGCGGCTCTGCCTGCTGCGGAGGGAGGTGCGGCTCTGCCTGCTGCAGTGGGAGGCGCTGCACGAGATGGAATAGGCTGTTTAATATCTGGTGGTTCAGATTTCTGAACTGCGGATGGAGGTCCCGCACGAAGAGGTCCAGGCCGCATTTCACTAGGTACTTTTTTCTTAAATCCCCCCTCCAATTTTGCAGCTAAAGCACTTACTTTGTTAGTAGTAATTTCAGTTACTTTCGGTTCAATTTTTTTGACATTAATTAAATTTTTAATCCAAATTTCTTTAATTTCCTTACTGAAATTTTCAAAAATATTTTCTTTTTTAAATTCTTTTTTATCCAGCTCTGTTAGTATTACTTTTTCGAGTGCTTTACTAATATTTTTCATGAGCGATGAGAGTTTTAAATTCAGGGTTTTTAATTTAACTTCATATTCATCTGGATTAAGATTCATTAAGGTATGAAGTTTCTGATCGGCATTTAGATTGATTATATTGACTAAAGTATTTTGACTGGTCTCTAAAAGTAAATCTACCAAATGAATAGGTGGAATTTGGTAACTTTCTAAGATATTGAATAATGGTACTTTTTTCAATTTTGCTGTTTCCATGTATTTCATAAACTCAAATTTTATTTGTTTTTGGATAGGAGCTAATCGTTGATCTGCTTTAGGTGGAATTGCAATTTCATCTGCAACCTCAATTTCAATTTCTTCTTTAAATCCTTTCCCTAATTGACTATATAGCTCATAAACACCAGTTTTTCCCAAATATCCAATCAGGCACTCTTTAAATTTATCGATATTTATCTTAATACTTCGATTCATCACAAGATGCGCAACATACGTACCTAATCCAATAGGGATTCCATTGAAAATTTCAATTAAATTTTCAAGTCCTTCCTTTTTTTCCTCTATAACTCGTTCAAGGAACCATTTTGAAGTTTCATCGAAGATTTTCTTAAGAATATCTATTTCATTCTGTAATTCAACAATGCCTTCTTTTTCCTTCTCAGTTTGCCTCTTTTTACTGCCTCGTCTCGATTTTCTAATCTTTTTACTTTTCTTCTTAATTTGTTTCTTTTCAATTGGAGTATATTTGAGTGGTTCGAAGATCAATTGGAGGTTCTTTTTGAGATCTTGGTTATTTACCGCCTCTTCTGTTGTCTCTGGGAGTAATTCAACTACGCTAACAATTTTTTGTAATGTTGAGATATGCTCTTGCTTTAGAGGCTTTTTTTTCTCAAGCAAATTAGAAATTTGAGCAATTATGAAGAATAATTTTGGTTTTTCTTTTAGTTCTTTTATTATATGATTCAGTTTTTCTAGTTTCTCTTTTGAAATAAAAGTTTTCTTTTCACTTTTTCCTAGCTCAATAGCTGTTTTAATTATTTTATCCGCTTTATTGACGAGCTCCATAGCTTCAGCTTGAGTTAATTCGCCTCTCGTGCTTTCTTGATAAACAGTATTTAACACTGTTTCCAAAGTCTGAATACTTTCTGGTCCAAATGTCATTAATTTTCGTTCTTCATCAATATATTGCTTTTTTAAGACCCAATTAGAATATTCTTCGCGTTTGCTTTCTACTTTTGGTTCAAGGTTTTGGAGAGTTCGTTCGATGGTTTCTAATTTATTTCTAAGAGCATTTGCATCTTTGACTGAGTTAAGGAGGAATTTTGGACTTAAACCACAAGATAACGCCCCATAATACCGCATATTTAACCATAAAGCCATGATTTCAGCAACTTGTTTTTGACTAAATCCTTTTTTACTGGCTAATTCAAGTACCTTTTCGCTAGTAAATCCTTCGCGAATCCCACGTGGCGTGCGATTTAAAATTTTCTGACATTCTTTTAATTTTCTTGGTGAAAAAATTGCGAAAAATGATAACAACCTATGCTGAAATTCCAATGCTTTCATTCTATCTTCTAAAGGTCCTAAAATTGCATCGATTGTCCGAAGTTTATTTTCAATAACTTGCAAAAATTTTTCCGGAGTTAATTTCTTGAATTTCTCTATTTCTTTAGCTGAATCGGCATCTGGAAAATATTTTCTCATGAATTCTATTGTATTCATCTTTTGATAGGGCCAAACTATGCTATCTTTTTCTAATAAAGCCCCCACTTGCTGTAATGCATTGGTTAATTTTTTAGTTTTGGTTTCTTCTTTCATCACTTTTACTTTCGTCCAATTCCTTCGTTTTTTTATCTTCAAGATCCAAAAGATTTGATATGATTTATTTTCAAGATCCAAAAGACATAATGGCGTTAAAAAATTACACATTATTCTAAAAATAATCTGTAAAATTGTGGGATTGAAACTGAAATCGTTTAATTGAAGAAAAAAGATAGGTAATCTGCATTAAATCATCTCCAAGGCTATTGGAGTTTCTCATTTTCTATATCTATGGATCAAATGAAAATAGCCCGGCCAGGATTCGAACCTGGGTCCAAGGGTGTCTCCCAAATGACCAGAGCCCCCGATGCTTGGCCACTACACCACCGGGCTTCATTTCTGCAACATTTTTAGAAGACCTGGGCATAACCAATAAACCAGCTGCCGCCAATCCACATCGATCAAGCGTCTTCGCTCTAACCAACGGAGGTATGCTCTAGTTTCATATGCTCCTTTTCCAAGTTCTTTAGCTACAAACTCTACACCTTTAACTTCCCCATGATATTTATATAGAGTTTGTAGAACTGGCCAAACTTTATCTACTAATTTTACAATCACTTTTAAAAGTACTCGCTCAACATCTTCATAATCTAATGCAGAAATGGGATAAAGAGGCTCATCCCCAATAAATTTGAAGAAATTCTTAAGTTTTTCAGGAGGACGCGCATTGGGAAGATCCTGTTTATTAGCTGCAAAGATATAAGGAACTCGAGTAGGGGATAGATATCCCGCAATCTCTTCATAAAGGTATTTTACTCGATAATCCATTAATTCATCTGCGGCATCAATAAGGAATACGACCGCATCGGCTCCTCTCGACACTATACGCCGAATGATATCAAAACGGGCTAAACCAGGTGTTCCAAATAAGCTTAATCTCAAACCTTTTAATTCGACTACACCAAAGTCCATTGCGACCGTGGTCTTATCATCAATGCCTCGATCAATATTGACTGCTGGTCTCTCACTTTTACTACAAGCTGTTCGGACAAATGTAGATTTCCCAGCATGATATTCGCCCGTTACCAAAATTTTCATTTAATTCAACCCAATTCAGATGTTTCTTGCTTGATTTTTCTCTATATCTATTTTTTTGAATGTATTTTAAAGTTCTACTAATACTATATCTCAAATTAGAATCTTTACTATCTAATTTTTGCGATAGGTTATAAATTTATTTATAATAGTAATTCAGACTATTAAAACCTTGTAAAATCCAAGTCATTGACCTAATTCTGAAGGTTGATTTTATTTACAACAAAATTATAGACGAACTATAAAAATAGTAAGATTTAATTAATTTCTCAAAAAAAATATGCTCTATCTATCGAGTTGGTTATAACAATTTTATTAATATAGGCTATTCTAGTAATTAATAAGTCAACAGATTTTTCTACAAATTAAGATTGGAGAAAAAAACCTTGCACTTGAGAAAAATTACGATTCCTATTAGGTTGCAATTACCTGATACTATAAAATCTATCGGAAAGGAAGAATATAAAACAGAGCTTCGAATACATCCTCTTTTAACTTGGTTCTGGGCAGCCATTTCAACAGCTCGGGCAGAGTATAAACCCTATATTGTCCCAGAAGGGCTGCTAAAAGAATTATTTACACCTCGAGTCCATTATTTTTCAAATCCCTCTGAATTTGCCCCTTCGGATCCACTTTATAACCAATTACGTATTAATGATGCCGTCTGTTTTCCAAATCTTTGGCAATGGACAAAAATGGCCGTTTGTAGAATTACAGGGGATACAGAAGAATCTGTTCTATTAAAAGATATAAAAATTAACCAATTCTATGACGCATTTCGATGTGCTCAACAATTTTTTCAAATACATCATAACAATACTCCTAATGATGCCTTTTTTCCCACCATTAATATGAATTTTTTGCGCCCATCTGCAGCTTCCGTCCTTCATCCTCATTTTCAATCTTTGATTCTGCCCTTAGCTCCCCCCTTACTTGCTTTAATTCTCCAAGAAAGTAAAAACTATTACGAAACTAATCACCAAGATTTCTTTAATGCGTATGCAGAGCATGAACGAAACGGACCTCGATGGATTGGCGAAGTAGGTCACAACGAAGATCGTATCTTCTGGATTTCCCCATGGGCCCCTCTTGCGGGATCCGATGAAGTTCTATTTATTTCTAATTCTTTTTCAGCGTTCCCCCTACCTGACCAAGTTTGGAGAAATATAGCTGAAGGATTACATAAGATCTTCGTTGGTTATCATGAAATGGGTATTTATTCAATTAATTTGGTGATATTTTCAGATGTATATAATTCAACTAATGAGTACTTTAGGATCTTTGGAATGATTTGGTCACGTCCCCTTAAAAACCTTGATATTAGTGATAGAGGTTTCGCGGAATTGGGCTATAAAATGACTCTAACCTTCCGATCCCCTGAAATGGTCGCAGCTGATCTACGAAAATATTGGTGATTTAATTTTGTAAAACTAATTATTAAAAAATATGGAAATAGATTGTTATGATTATTGTTTTTTGAGATATCGCTCCCAGATGTATCCGTGTATATCAAAAAGAACGAGAATTGCAATAGTTGTCACTATTATACAGAAAATAAGGAGATCACTATCCGTTGGGACATGACCGAAAAGTGCTTCTAGATTAATCACAAAATTACTCATCCATGGCCAGGTTCCAGGTAACGGTTGTCCATTTAAAATAAAATATAGAAAGTCCTCCAAGGTACTGTACTGGATTAGCATGCCTGCTATAAATATGTTCCAGCTTTCTCGTCGTGCACCACCGCCGAATTTCCACCCGATTGCAATAAAGAGGTAAAGAAATACGCAAAATAGCCCCCAGAAAGCTAAATAATACAAAAACGTCTCGCCAACTGCCAAAGTCACAAAGATTGCTAATGGAACCAAAATTACACCGAAAAGGATGATCAATATTAAGTATCGTTTTGTAAGGCTCTCAGGCTGAAAAATAAATGCAGGGACTAATCCAAAAAGCGCTAATTGAAGATAAAGGAAAAACCCAGGAGACTGCCCAAGAACTATATAAAAAATTGGTGGAATTCCACTAGCAATTGCATATATTATAAGCGCAATAATAAACCATTTTTTATCAGATTCAGCTCTTTCACGAACTATGTTTCCTGCCAAATACATGAATAAAATTGGGATAAATAATCCTATTGGAATTAAAGCTCCGAAGAGCCAAATAGGCAACATCCCTCTTGCCGTTGCCTGAGTCGCAGCCCAATCAACTTCTGCTGTCACAGCGACAATACCAATAAAAATGCCAAGAATGACTAGCTTCTTCCACCATTTTTCTTTAATCTCATCTGCCATTGAAAAATCCGCCTATTTTCCTTTAAATGGAATTATTTAATAAATTATTTCTTAATATTATCCGCTAGTTCTTTCAAGAATTCAGCAATCATTTGTCTTGCTTTATTCACATCGTTTTGAACTAACGTATCATGGATATATTTTAAAAAACTTGCAATCTCTCGAGTTTTAAAAGTAACAAACTTTTTCGCTTCTAATTCACTTAATGTCGTTATTTCTTTCTCGATAGTTACGAGTTTTGGTGGTTGGCTCATGAGCTCACCTCACTAATTGACAATAATTTCAAATTATTTAATTATTTAAGTCTTTTGAGCACATTTTTGCTACAAAGCTTATTTATTAGAATACTTTGAGATTTATAATTTAACTTAATTGGTGGTGGAAAATGAGTAAAAAGTTACCTCGTGAGATATTTCCGAAGATACGTCACTTATTTAACAGAATGACACAAATTCCCCGATTCTTATATAAGGCATGCGGCTTTATTGATGAGGAATTAGATCGCCCTATCATTGCCATTGCTAATAGCTGGCAAGAAAGCGGTCCGGGGCATATCCATCTTCGAAATATTGCTGAGGCTGTCAAAGCGGGAATTCGCATGGCAGGAGGAACTCCCGTTGAGTTTAATGTAATCGGGCCATGTTCCGCTTTTGGGTCCGATTTTCGCTATGATTTACCACAACGAGATGCAATAGCAAATTCTATTGAAATCCAGATTAAAGGCGGACTCACATGTAAGGGATTAGTTTGTATTTGCACCTGCGATAAAAGTGTCCCGGGAATGTGGATGGGTGCTGCACGAGTGAACCTTCCGACCGTTTTTATTACAGGTGGATCAGCTTTACCGGGAAAGGTACGAGGTGAGACTATTTGCTTTCCACCAGATTCGGAGATTTTGTTTAAATATCTTAAAGATTTAGGTAACAATGAGATTTCCATTGAAGAATTTACTGAATTTTTCGAGGATTTAGAAGAGCATTGGCTTTTAAGTTGTGGGGCATGTCCTCTGCTCTCTACGGCTGAAACGACACAAATCTTGACAGAAGCCCTCGGCTTAGCATTACCTTATTCATCAATGGCTTTTGGAGCGGAGAAAATTCGATTCGCCAAAAAATCTGGAATGCAGATTGTTGAACTCGTTAAACAAAACTTAAAATTTTCTAAAATTGTTACTACTAAGAGCATTGAAAATGCAATTCGTGTATTAAATGCACTTGGGGGAGGGACCAATGCCGTTGTTCATCTGCTAGCACTTGCTTACAACCTAAAATTATCTTCTATCGATCTCTCGCTTTTTGATCGCTTTAGCCGAGAAACTCCGTACCTTTGTGCCATAGAACCCAATGGTCCCTATTCCACGATTGATTTTGAAAATGCTGGTGGCGTGCCTCTCCTTATGCGCGAATTAAAAGATTTTCTTCATCTCGATGTTCTTACTGTCACTGGACGCACATTAGGTGAGAATTTAGAAACTTTTTCCTTTAAAAATATTGAATTCAATCGCAATGTTATTACAACTATTGACCAACCCTTTTCACCGTCTGGATCCATCGCCGTTCTTTGGGGGAATATAGCTCCCCAAGGGGCAATCACTCGTATATCGGTAAAACGTAAATCACAATTTGAAAGCTTCGAAGGTCCTGCGAAATGCTTTAATTCAGCTGAAGATGCCATCTTTGGATTGCTCGATGGGAAAGTCGATTCAGGAGATGCCGTAATTGTTCGTTACGAGGGTCCACGGGCAGCCGCAATGAGTGAAATCCTCTCCGTTGTTATTGCAATCAATTTTCTCGGATTAGAAGATATTGTTATCATTAGCGATGGACGATTCTCAGGTGCAAGCTATGGGCTTATTTATATTGGACATGTCGCTCCTGAAGCCTATATTGGAGGTCCCATAGCGCTGATTCGCGATGGTGATTTAATTAAGATTAACATTAAAGATCGAACAATAAATGTCGCGCTCTCCTCTGAAGAGCTGGAAAATCGCTCAAAATCCTGGAAACCTCCCAAAATGAAAAAGAAAAAAGGCGTCCTAGCAATGTGGGCTCAGATAGCTGAGCAGGCGGATAAGGGCGCTGTATTGAAATCTTTTATATAGGTTATTCGATGATAAAAAATAAGAGGGTTGAGCCTTTGAGTTATGATGTTATTGTTTGTGGTGCAGGTGAAGGTGGATTATTTACTGCTGCCATTCTTGCTAAAAAGGGATTTAAAACTCTAGTCTTAGAAAAAAAGTCCCATATTGGTGGCAGGGCTATGTCTATTGAATATAAACCTGGCTATATCGTTGATTATGGGATTCATTCAATCCGATATGGAAAAAAAGGTATTATTCCCACCATCTTTCGCAAAGATCTAGGGATAAAATTAAAATTATTGGATTATGGAAAAGGCAAACTTTACCGAAAAGGTGAATGGTACGAAATTCCTACCGATATTAATGGTTTTATGACTACACCCTTGCTTACAGACGAGGAACGCGATAAGTTCATTCCTCTTTTTATGGAAATCATACGCTTGAAAGCAGAAGATTTTCTTGAAGTTAGCGTCAAAGACTATTTTAAAGAGAAAATCCAAAGCGATGCACTCTGGGACCTTATCAAATTGATAGCCGCTGGTTTAATGGTTACTCCCGATATCGAACGAGCCTCCATGGGTGAACTCATTGATGGCCTAAAACAAGTGATAAGTGCTGGTAAAGGTGCAACTTACCCACAAGGTGGTTGGAAAGGTATTTTCGAAAAATTAATTCATATAATATCCGAAAATGGTGCGATTAAAACTAATAACCCCGTTAAAAAGGTTTTAATTTCAAATAAAAAAGTAGAAGGCGTTGTTTTAGATAATGACACAAAAATTCTATGTGATTTGATTGTAATTGCTATTCCTGCACAGAAAATTTTCTCTATTCTACCAGAATCCGAATTTCCCCAATCTTTTATAATGACTTGCAAGAATCTTATTCCTTCAAGTGGAATCTCGCTCGACATTGGTTTACACGAACCTATTTCGAATGAAACGGGATTAATTGCAGTAGATACGCCTATGTCACTTGGTGCCTTTACATCCAACATTGATCCATCAACTGCCCCTCAAAATGAACAATTATTTACTTTCCTCCAGCCCATTCCAAAATCGGTCGCCGACAATCCGAAACAAGCTAAAATTCTTCTCACAGAGATGGAAAAATTAATAACACAAATGTTTCCGGCATTAAAAATTAAAATTAAATGGAAACGCCCTTTAATTATCCCTGTTATGGATGGGGCTGTTAATTATATCGGACAAACACGTGATAAACGCCCCAAAATAAAATCAGAAATAATTGAAGGATTATATTTCTCTGGAGATACTTATAATGGTCCTGGTCTAGGCGGTGATATTGCCCCCAGCTCCGCAAGACTCTGCGCACACACTATTGTGGCAGATTTCAGTAAAAAAGAAATTCCAATCGCATAAAATCAAATAATTCAACTTAGATATGACTTACTTTATCAATCTTAACGATTTCTCAGCTGCCTTTCTTACATTTTCATTAGAATCCGATAATAAATTAGTTAATGGCTTTACAGCTCTTGAATCACCTATTTTCCCAAGTGCTTCCGCAGCATTCGCTCTTACATTTTTATCATTATCTCTTAAGCAAATTATTAAAGGTTTTACAGCACGTGTGTCTCCTAAAATACCTAACGTTCGAGCAGCTTCTGCCCGTACCAAAACATTATCATCCTTCAGGCAGTTGATTAATAGGTCAACAGCTTTATTGGTAGTTGATTCACCAAGATCACGGATACTTATAGCTTTCACTACTGGAACATTATTCTTTAAGTAAGAAATTAGTGAGTCACCAAGACCATGGATACTTATAGCTCTCACTACTGGATCACCATCCTTTAAGTAAGAAATTATTGATTCTCCAGTATCTTTATCCGTCACCTTACTTGACACCTCTAAAAAATTCTTCTTTGTATAAATTTCAGGAAATTTTAAGCATTGAATGACATAATTTAGAATTCTTGAAATTGTAATTTCTGGACTATTTTTAAATTTCATTCTGAGAGCGTAATAAGTAAGTAATGAAATATAATATCGAACCCCTTCATTAGGCTCTTTGAAATGACTCAAATATATCGTATAATCAGACATTATTATCATTGCTTTGAAAATTTTCTCCAAAATATGGCACTTTAAATTTGAAAGAATCCATAAATTATAAATGACCACATATCTTTATAAAATGAAATCTTTTTTCAAAATAAACTAGAAATTTAATCTGGTTATCAACTATTATTGGTGATTAGTTGACAACAATTGAAGAAATTAATGAAATTAAGAAAAAGATAAGATTACGTGAGTGGTTAATAAACGATTTAGAAAAGTTTGAATCAAAATTCGGACTTTCGACTAAGGAATTCGTTGAAAAATGGAGATTGAAAAAAATTCCAGAACCTGAAGACCATACAGTTTTAGAAGAATTTTTAGAATGGGAAGGATTATCCGAAAGTCTTGAAAAAGTTGATAATGAGCTGAAAGATATTGAAAACCGTATTAGAGAGAGCTGAAGAAGTTACAAAACAGCTAATACAACTTAAGATTAAACATCCTAAACTTTTAAGTTCCAGATGATCCTGAAAAATCCGATAGGAAAATACTGGTCAGAAGCGTTGCAGTTAGTAGACAGGCTAAAAATAGGTTTTTAAATTTATTATTTTTTCCAAACATTGTTTAATCCCAATTTATAGACATCAATTATAAATTACAATTTGAATTCAATAATTGAGGTTAAAAATATAATGGAAATTTTTATACAAAAAATATCCTTTTAAACTTTTATTGTATTATCAAACTTGATGGTTAAAACTTCTCCCGAAACTTATGAGAAATTAGTAAAACTCTCAGAATTAATTCTGGAACGAAATAACATACTCGAAATTCTTGGGGGATTTAAGCATAAAAAAAAGGGGTTGAGTGGAAAAGGGATGCAAATCTTAGTAAATGAATATTTATCTAAAATCATACTGATTAATAAACAGATGAGTCAAGTCGCTGTAGGATTAAGATGCTCTGTATGCCAAGAATTCTTAACCATAACTGATGAAGTGCTTGTGTGTGAGTGGTGTGGTTCTCCTGCGCACAAGAATCATCTCCTTAATTATGTAAAACTCAATGGCTATTGTCCTGCGTGTGGCGAATACTTAAAATATTATAGAAGAGGTGCTTTGAAAACGGTCACGCACGATTTATTTAAAACCTGTGTTACTAATATCGCTTCAAAGAAAGTCCATGAATTAAAAATTCTCTATAAAGATCAATTGATTGAATCTGCACCTTCTCATCAAAGACATCAATGTCCTGTATGTAGTAATCCGGTTTCTCCTGATTGGCGTTTCTGCCGCTATTGCGGTACAAGATTAAAACCTTCTGAAACACAAGAAGTTCAAATGCGAGTATGTCCCAGATGTGGACGCCAAATAAAAGATACTTGGCGCTTTTGTAAAATGTGTGGATTTCCCTTACATAATCTCGAGTAAAAATTAAGAATATTTTTCTAAAATTGATTCTAAGACAGGTAAGTAGGTCGGGTTAATTTGGTAAAACTTTTGACAGCCTCTTTTTGTAGTTAAGATGACATTTGCATCTTCTAATTTATGAATATGCCAGGTAATCGCCTGACTGGACGACTTCAAATGCTTTGCAAGGCTGCTGTGGGAAATTCCTTTTCCGTTATACTGATAAATCGTAATTAAGACTTTTGCGGTAGTTTCCCGTTTCAGAAGTGAAATGATAATACGCTCCTCTGGCGCCCCTTGATGATTCACAAAAAAGCGTTTATAGCGCCCATCTTTCATAGAACTTATCAAATTAGCATTTTCAAGAATATATAGGTGATATTGAACAACTCCCATCTTTTTATCTAATAGTCGGCAGATCTCGCGAAGATGAATACCTTCATTTTCTGCAATGAGTTGGTATATTTTTTGTCGCGTCGCGTTATCTAATTTTGCCTGAGATGGGAATAAATTATAATCCTGGACATTTGTTGCAATAATGAAATAAATAAAGAATGTTCCTATAAGAAATCCATCAACATATTTTATTTCATTTTGCGAAATCATTATAATTCCAAGAGAATTGGTGCTTTGAGTGGTTTGTGGGTGCATATCATTGAGTATTAAATGCTTATTTTGCTCCATTACAGATAATATAGGTTGTTCAGCAAGAGATGATGTTCCATTATGAGTCAGAAGTATAACTCCAATGTAAACTATATTCCACAACATTGCTGCGCACAGAATAACTAGCGCGAAGATGACACCCGCTCTTCTCTTCTTTCCACGCACCTAAATCAACCTAATCATAATTTCGTCTACTAACCTAATTGCCGCTTTGGTGCATATAAATAGCTTATGGGTAGTTTCTTTTTGTTTGAATTTGACATTAAATTTCACTTTTTTTGAATTCGATAACGTATATTCTCTTTAAAGGGAAAAATTACTCCGTAATTCCCTTTTTATTCTTTCATTTCTCTCATTTGTTAGTATTTTCTCAAATATATCATCTCTCTTTTATTCTGATGTCATTATTTCCAACAATCTTTGATCCAGATAAATAAAATCTTTTAAATAAAATAACGTGGATCATTATAATAACCTAATAAAGGAGTGCGAGTTAAAATGGGTAAAATAAAGATTGCAGTTGCAGGCGTGGGAAATTGTTGTTCAGCCCTCTTACAAGGCGTTGAATACGCAAAAAATAACGGAACAGAACCTCTAGGTTTAATTTATGAAAATTTCGGTGAATATATTGTTTCAGATATTGAATTTGTCGCTGCTTTTGATGTTATAGAAGGAAAAGTTGGAAAAGATCTATCAGAAGCTATATTTAGCCCCCCTAATAATATGTATTCTTTAGAAAAGCTCCCGAAATTAGGTATTACCGTTCAGAAGGGAGAATTACTTGATGGGATTGGAGATTACTTAAAAAATATGGTAAAAATCGATGAATCAAAGCCTGTGAATGTGATAGATGCTTTAAAAGAGGCAGGTGCTGAAATTCTCCTCAACCTCACTCCTTCGGGTGCAGTAAATGCCTCAAAATGGTACGCCGAACAAGCCCTCCAAGCAGGCTGCGCGTTCATCAACGTAACTCCCATTTCGATAGCCAGCGATCCTGATTGGGACAAGAAATTTAAAGGTGCCGGGTTACCAATTGCTGGCGATGATTTACAAAATCAAATAGGGAGTACAATCATCCACAAAAACCTTCTGAAAATGTTAGTAGATCGGGGCATTCGAATACGAGAAAGTTATTGTCTGGATGTTGGAGGTGGAACTGAGTCATTGAATGCACTTCATAGGGCGCGACCTATAAAGAGGAGCTTCAAAACAAATGCCGTTAAAAGCCAAGTGCACTACGATGTCCCAATTGTTGCAGGCTCCACGGACTTTGTTCCATTCCTGGAAACCAGACGCGCTAGCTATTTCTGGATTTTAGGAACGCATTATGCAAATAGCGCTGAAGTACGGATTGATATCCAACTCTCTACTACCGATGCACCAAACTCATTTGCGATCCTCGTCGATGTGATTCGCGGTACAAAAATTGCTTTGAACCGTAAGATTTCAGGTGCCTTAGAAAGTATTTCAGCCTATGGTTTCAAAAAACCACCAAAACCTGCTACTATCCAGGAAGCTACCCAGTGGATTGAAGAATACATCAGTGGACGACGCGCCATTTAACTGTGGGGGGATAATTCATGAATAACGAATTAGTTCAAAAAATTATTGGACGGGAGGTTACATCACCTCCCTTTACTGTCGATAGAGATCATATGATTGATTATACCGAAAGCGTTGGTGTGTTTGATCCAAGATATAGGGATACCGCTTTTCCTGCTTATGTCGCGACTTTTGTGCTTCCTTCTCTCTGGTATTGGCGCAAACAAGTTCCTGAATACACCGATTTAGTAAAAGATCCGCGATATATCGTTCATGGAGGACAAGAATACGAATTTACCGATGTCGAAATTAAACCAGGAGATGTACTAACAAGCACCACCCGAATGGAAAATATCTTCGTTAAAAAGAACATGTTATTTCTCGTTTACAAAGTAACTACAATGAATCAAAACAATCAACATGTTTTAACAACAACTATTACTATAATTGTTCGCCCTGGTGGATTTTAATTAAGACATTCGGGGTTTAAATTCTTTTTACCTTTTTAATTTGTGCAATTAATTACACAAAAATATATTACTTTTAAACTTCGTGATTTAATCTTAGTATTTATTTCATTTACCTATAACTCGTGTTTATGATGGCTACGAATATCCCTGCCTCTATATCAAATCAAGTAACCAAAAATTCCCCTGATAGATTTATCCGCCTAACATTTTTAATTCTAAGTCTCTCCATTCTATCTTTTCTACTTAAATATGTTTCCGAATGGACACACGAATTTCTCGGTCATTGTGGATTTGGTTGGCTCGCGGGTGGGTTCCCGCAAAGCTGGTATGTTTCATGGATTTGGCCACTTGAATTTGGATACGCGAATGTTACTTTTCCTTTTGGTATTGGCACTACTCCACGCGCAATAATGATGATTGGTGGCATAGCTGCTTGCTTAATTGCTGCACTACTTTCTCACTCGGTCGTCTTTTTAATCAGTAGAAAAAAGATTCTTCCTATTAGCTCTATTTCAACTAAAAAATTAATAATATTTCATATTTTGTTTTGGTATGGCTTTTGGGCTTTCGCAAATTCAATTGGTTACCTCATTTTAGGGGGATTAACAAATTTTGGTGATATCGCTCTGTTTCGAATTTATACTGGCGCCCCCTCTTGGATTTTCATCATCATTGGGTTTGCCCTGTTTTTCCTCCTATTCTATCTTATTTCATTTAATGCTTCTATTATTTTTCATCCTTTACTACCAAATACCAGTTCTCAAAAAATCTTAACAATTTTTTGGCTTATTATTCCCCTCATTTTCCTCCTTCTCTTCTTGAATCCCGATATATCTGTATCAACAGAAATAATTCTTGCGAGTACTGGTGCTATGTTCCTGCCTAGCCTAATTATGGTCTTTTTAGGTAATCGATTTCCGAAGAACATAACATTTAATACTCTGAACTGCCATTAAATAGGATTACTATAAAAATGAGTAACGAATTGAAAAAAAAACGACTTGTAATTCTTATTTCGGGGACACCAGGGACCGGAAAAACTACTATAGCTCAATATTTAAAGAAAAAATATTCTGCAAATGTTTTAAATTTAACAGAATTAGCGATCCAAAAGGATTTTATTTTAGAAATTGATGAAGAACGTCAAACTAAGATTGTTGATTTAAAAAAATTACTTCCTTTTTTAGAAAGTTTTATTCCCTCTCACCAAGATAATTTAATAATTGAAGGGCATTACGCTGATGTGGTACCTGATCATCTCACTTCCGTTTTTATTATCCTTAGGACAGAACCTCATATCTTAGAGAAACGATTAAAGGAAAAGAAATTCTCTCCTTCAAAAATTCTTGAGAATATCCAATCTGAAATCTTAGGGGCTTGTACTTCTGCTGCCCTAGAAACGCATGAACGCGAAAAAATTTATGAGGTGGATACTTCTAACTCTCCTGTCGATGAAACAATCAAAACCATCCAATTCCTTATTGAACGTAAGCCTCCCACAAATATAGGCAAAATTAACTGGATGCGAAAGTTAGAAGAATCCAATGAGTTATTAAGATATTTTCCCTGAAAACACGAAAAATCAACAAATCATGTCTTTAATAGGTCCTCAATACGGTTTAATATCTTGTTTAATTCATCTCTAGAGACAATCGTAATTATTTTAGTGTCTTTTCGTCGCTCTATCACTTTTTTGTACTCAAGAAATTTCAACGCATTATAAATATCTCCGCTTCTACTTGTACCGAGGATCAGATCAAGACTCACTTTGTTTTGAATTGCCCTATCGAGTAAATCCCTGCCAACCCGATGAATTGTCCTCATAAGACGTTTTGGAGGTTTAGTTATGGCTAAAATTTCTAACTCCATCGCTTCTGCTCTTGAAAGTAAATAATCTGACACCGTCCCCTCGGGATAAATAAATTTTAAGGTAACATATGCTTCATCATCCATCAATTTCTGAAAACCTCATTAACTTTTGGTCTCTTGAATTTTATTACGGTAATATGTGCGCGCGCAAGTAAATAAATATTTTTATAAATGGTTATTTGGGAATGCAATAATAACTCCCTTAATTGGTGTAAAAACGTGAAGGATGAAAAACAAATATTACAAGAGCTGCAACAACGGAAAACCACTTTAATACAACAGATTAAAAATTTAGATAAAGAAAAAGAAGAAGGGAATATTAATCCCGAGGAATATAAAACTAAAAAGAGAGAAATCGAACGCGAGTTGGTCGAAATTATGGATCGCCTAACTCAACTCGCATTTTTATTAGGATAGGGGTGGGGATTTTTTGGATAATAAAAAAGCATTAAATGTTTTTCCCATACAAATTACGATTATCGGAAGAGACGATATAATCGAGGGCGAACTTGTACGCACTAATGCCCCTCGAACAGTCGAGAAGATCCTTGCAAAATTACCACTAACTGGAAGAATTATTAAACGCGGAAATCAATTATCCATTACCGTGAATATAAAGATGGGAAAAGAAAAACCTACAACCACTGCAAAAAAAGGAGACATCGGATATTGGCCCATGAGCGATGCAATCTGCATTTTTTTAGATGATATGGAACCTTATGGAGGTATTAACATAATTGGAACCATTACTTCTAATCTAGATGCGTTAATGAATTTGAGGATGGGTACAACTTTGAAGATTACTCAGAAATAGCCTTATGTGAATCTTCAAAACGTGAAT
>SUPS01000319.1 GCA_005191415.1 Candidatus Helarchaeota ASGARD archaeon Hel_GB_A | reverse complement strand
TTCCTGCTCAATTTCCGTCATAGCTTGGCTCTAATTGATATTTCCTTATTCCATGAAAAAATTACCGAAAACTATTTAAAACTCTTTTATTAGGATTATTAACCCATATAGTAGTGATTCAATTTTCATTTTGATCCGAGGTAGCGGTTGAACTGCATTTGAAAGCTATCGAAATTTAAGACCATTAGTTTTCCAATAAGAAGTTCCTTTTCAAGAAAATTGCGCAATTACCAAAAAAAATAGAAGATGCTGAACTGTGAGTATAGAAAATAAAGAAAAATCTTATACAAAAGAAAAAAATCCAGAAGAAGATTATTGGGATTGCTGTGATAACCCAGATGTTAGACCGTACCGCGGAATTTACGTTTGTCGTAATTGTGGCGTAGTTCATGGCCCGGTTATTATCGATGCACCTCGACGCGCTTTCACTCAACAAGAAATTGAATCTCGTAGACGTTCTGAACCAGTTTTCACAGATTTTGGACCACGGACGGTCGTTCCTAAATCGGGTATCGACATGAGTGGAACATCTCTTTCTCCAAAACAAAAGCAGAAATATTGGCGTCTCTCAAAAATCCAACGATCCGTGACAACTACTTTTGAACGTAATCTCTCAATTGCACAACCAAAACTTCTTAATCAGGCCAGCATGCTAGGTCTTCCACGAACTGTAACTGAAGAAGCCTTACGCATCTATAAAAAAGCTGTTCGTGCTAAACTTACAATGGGTCGGTCTATTGATTCTCTCGTAGCGGCTTCAATTTATGCAGCAATCAAAATTCATGGCTTACCTCGAACACTTAACGAGCTTTCAAAAGTTACACAAATACCTGTAAAAACAATTGCTAAATCCTATCGTCTTTTAGCCCAATATATAGAGGAATCCACGCCAAAGGAACTCGGTGACCTTAAAACTAAGTACATTGTCCGTTTTGGGCAGGACCTTAAGCTTTCTCCCGCTGTTCAAAAACGTGCAATTGAATTATTAAAACTTGCTGAAGAAGGTGGAATGGTATTAACTGGTAAGAATCCAAAGGGTTTAGCATCTGCTGCCCTCTATCTCGCCGCTAAAGAACTTGGAGAACCTCGTAGCCAATTTGAAATTTCTAAAATTTCTTCTATTTCAGAAGTAACTCTCCGGAATCGCGCGAAAAATATCAAACAAATAGTTGAAAAATTAGAAAAATCCCATAAAAAGTAAAGAAAAAAAGAATATAGGTATATTCAGCATCTTTTAGGCTATTTAAGCTCACTCTTAATTAATTTAACGGCTTTGCTGACTTTTTCAATTGGTTTTAATCCCATTACTTTCTGCATCAATTCAGATCGAATTTTGTTTAAATTACCTTTTCCCCACCGATATCGAATCAGGAGCGCACCGCCAAATACCAAGTGAGTTACTAAATTAGTTAAAAATCCAATTGGTCTGTTATGATTCCCTAACCAGTCTTCTTTCCAAAGTCTTATATTGTATTCCCAACAACGTTGAAATACTTCCATTTGAACATCTGAAATCCCATCAAAATTAGCTCGTCGTTCATTGCGTAAGATACACTCATGAAGATTTGCAAACAAGTTCGGAACGAGGAAAGATCGATAATTGAAGATTTCGTCGATTAATTCTAATGTCTTAATCGCATCATCATCGGTTTCTCCAGGAAGTCCTATTATGATCGTAGAAAGTGGTGTCCAGTTATTATCATTTAATATTCCATATGCTTGTAGAACGGTTTCTTGCCATTCTTCTGGTTTGAATGGAAGGCATTTTCCGCGCATATATTTTCCAATTAACCGAGAGCTTCCAGTTTCAATTCCTGTCTCCGCGGTGATGATAGGCTCGCCCTTATAATGGTATCTACAATAATTATTCATAATTGATGATAATTCACTTATCATTTCAGGGTCCACAACTACAGGAGCTAATGAGATATGTGCTGGCTGAATCGATTTTACCCCTGGCACCTCTGAAATGCTCTTAATTAAGTTATAGACGGCTAATGCATTTGGATGGAATTTCGTAGTTCGATCATAATGGTATAAAAATAAATCCTCGGTTGCTAATGTGACTAAATCAATTCCATTTGAAGCGTTTATTTCAACCTCTTTTACTATTCTTTCTACTGGCATATCCCGTCTTTTTCTCATGGTGGGCGCGCAAAACTGACAATTACGACCACAACCCCGCGAAATTTCGACAATTCCATGCACGGAAGGATTTTTGATTAGTGGAATTTTTTCGACTGGTGGTGATCTTTTAGGTTTTACTACTGGAGGTAATGCTTCACCATCCACTGCCTTTTTAAATATTTCTGGTGCAATTTCATCAGCTTCTCCTAAAATGACGGTATCAATCCCAAGAATTTTCCGTGCTTTCGCCCCTATTTGCCATGCTCCCGCTCCACCAACAATAACCTTTGGTTTATACTTTCTTAAGGTTCTTGTCTTAAAAATCTTCTGAAATGCATGTAAATTCTCTGGAATTCCTCCCCATCCTAAAAGTGTCGAGTAAGTAAATGAAACATAGGCAAGTCCGAGAGGATCCATAGATGATATCGCAAGGACCCTCGTATTTGGACCAATAACTTTATTGAGATGGTCCGGAATAACTGTAATTACATCTTCTTCCTTGAAACCTGCTTGAAGTAGTGCAGCTTCTATCTTACGTAAACCATAAGGTGCCCATTTTGCCTTCCTATTTTCCACAGGGGGTGGAGGAAATAAATAGGTTCGAGAAGTCCAAAGTGGCATGTAATGTGAGAAAGACCCTGTAAATGCAATGAATGGATTGTTTTTAAAATCAGAAATTTCAGTTTCCGATGCTGTTAGGACAATCTTTACTCCATCATTCCTTGACATATTCTAACCTCGCAAATATTTATAATTTTTATTAAACTTTTCTCTTATCTCACTTGTAAATAGACTCGGATGTCTCCTATTTCCCAATCTTCATCCCTCATATTTCTTTTGGATACAATGAAAAAATTTGAGATACAACTTTTTCTCCTAAAGTCGTAAGTGTATAAAAAGAGAATTTTTTGTTATCTCGTTCTTCTCGATAAACCTTTTTTAAAAATCCTAATTCAGTCATTTTCTTCAGGTCATAGCTCAACAAAGAGCTCGATACTCCCAACCATTGCTGCAATTCTGTAAAAGACAGTGTATCTTTTATCGTAAATCGCGAAAGAATTAGAATTTTCTTAGTATCTGAAAAAAACTTCCCTAGTTCTTTTCCTTTTTGATATAATTTCTTAAATTTATTAGCTGAAAATTCTTTAATGAATGAAAAAAACCGAATGAATTGATCAATCTTCGTAATTCTTATCAGGATATGCCGATCTTTTAAATTAACTAAATTCATATCTTGATAGTAGAAAATTTTCCTTTATATAGTTTGTCAAAAATTTGACTAAGCTTT
>SUPS01000318.1 GCA_005191415.1 Candidatus Helarchaeota ASGARD archaeon Hel_GB_A | reverse complement strand
GTTATGATTTCTAAAACGACAAAATTTCTTTAAAATGAATTTATCTTATTTTTTCTCTAATTTCTTTTCTTTTCAAGAGCTGGGTGTATAAAGATCTTAAATGAAGATTTCTACATACTTAACAAGGTAAAAATAAAAAAATCTTTTAAAAATTAACTCGAGATTGGCGAAAATGGCGAAGTGCGAGAAACGAGAATTCTACAATCAATTAAAAGATTATAATGGGCAGAAATATAGTGGAATGAGTGTTGGAGGCAAGCATAGCTGGATATATACTGATGGGATTTGGAATGAAATAAAAATTTCTCCTGAAATATGGAAATTTGAATTTATTTCTTTAAAAAATAGACGCCATCAAGCTCCACCAGGGACGGGAGCGCTTAATAGAACTGAATATCATTGGTATATTTTAGCTGACCAGAAAGTAGTTAAGCTCGATGAAAATAAGTATAATACAAAAATGAAAGGATTAAAATTTAAAATTGGGCATAAACGTCCAAACTGGCGTATGTGGAGCTATAATTACAAGCATGAATCATATGAAGATAAAATAATTCAAATATTAGAAAATGTTATTGAACAATTAAAAACAAAGAAAAAAGAACGAGAAATACTAACTTTTTTCTAATTAACAATTGTGTAAATTTAATAGAACTAATTTCTAATTGAATTTATAATGTAATTGAACTGTTTTTAACGTTGGTCGCTGTATTCATTTAACTTATAATTTTTAAAAACAAAATTTTTATTATTTTTTTTATCTCATATCATAGTTGATAATCAAAATTGAAATTTAAAAATCTGGAAGTGGATAGACCAAATGCTCGTTGCAGGGATAGATGTTGGTTCGCTGACTGGAAAATGTATAATTTTAAAAGCAGCAAAGCAATTTGGAGCTGATAATATCATAGCTAGCGCCATTATTCCGACTCGCGTAAAACCTGCAAGGACCGCCAATGAAGTATACGATAATGCGCTTCAGAAGGCAAATTTAACCCGTAGCAAAATTGAATATGTTGTAGGAACTGGTTATGGGCGAATTAAAATCCCATTTGCAGATACTAATATCTCTGAAATCTCTTGTCATGGACGAGGTGCGCATTACTATCTACCTACTGTCCGCACTATCATTGATATTGGCGGTCAGGATTCGAAAGTAATCCGAGTGGATGAGAACGGAAAATTGGTTGATTTCACGATGAATGACAAGTGTGCAGCTGGAACCGGCAGATTTCTAGAAGTAATGGCTAAAGCATTAGAAACCACCTTAGATGCTATGGGTCCTCTTGCATTAAAATCAAAGCATCCCGCAATGATTTCTGCACAATGCAGCGTCTTTGCTGAATCCGAAGTTGTCAGTTTAATTGCCGATGGAGTGCCAGTAGAAGATATAATTGCTGGTTTAAGCGAATCTATCGCGAGCAGAATCGTATCCTTAGTAAATCGGATTGGTCTAAAAGAAGATCTTACTATAACGGGTGGAGTAGCAAAAAACATTGGGGTCGTAAAAAGTGTTGAAGAAAAATTGAAATTAAAAATTAAGAAAGTACCTATTGACCCTCAACTTATTGGTGCATTAGGTGCGGCTCTATTTGCAAAGGATGAATTACAAAAGAAAGCGGAGAGAGGTAAAAAACGGAAATTGAAAAAATGGGATTTTTAAGAAAAAATGACTGATCTTGAAATTTTTAATGGCGTTATGGCAATTCATGCATTTATTGATGAGAAAACACGTTTAAAGAGGAAACTTAGGAAATTTATTTGCCCTTCGGCTCTTGATGAGTTAAAGAAAAGTTTGAAATTTAAAATGGGGGCTGATATTGAAACTATTTTTCTTTTAAAAGAAGATATCTATGTTGAATTAGGTTCGCCACGTTATGAATCTGTAGCGTTTATTGTTCTTACTCAGGATCCAGAAGAAGTACAAAACGGAGTGATAACGCTAATTGGTCCCGATATTCATGAATCTAAAGGAAAAGAACTTAATTTTGGACAAGTTATTTTGATAGGGGGAACCGAAATTGAAGACATCAAATATAGGGAAATGGAACGAGCATTATTTCATTTAAAGAATTTAGAGGGTTTTATGATTCGGGCTGTACCTAATAAATTATGGTGTCGTGTAAGCAAACAAGTTGGTTTTCGCGGCTTTTCATTCGAAGATTTGGGAAAAGCGCTTATGATTATGTACAAGGAACAATTTCCAGATATAGAAACGATCGAAATACTGTTTATAACGACAGAATCTCCTCAAGATTTTCTGGAATTAAAAGTGATTGGAACTGAAATACGGAAAAAATATATACAACAATATTCAGAACATTTAAAATCTAAATTAGTCCAAATAACCGAGAAACAGCGGGATGATTGTGAATTTCCATGGACTTGTGATGAATGTGATTATAATGAAGTATGTGATGAGATTCGCGATATAGTAGAGAAAATGAAAGCATACAGGGAAAAAATGAAAAAAAATTAATTATTGTTGGGAAAAACCGTGAATAAATGGACCATTGCCATCACTGGAAAAGGAGGTACTGGAAAAACTGCACTTACTACCTTAATTACGAAAATTTTAAGACAGCGAAAAGAAAAATTACTGGTGGTTGATGCAGACCCTGCAATGGGCCTTACAAATGTTCTTGGAATTAAAATCTCGCGCACTCTAGAGGATCTCCGCCTCGAAATCATTAAAGTGGGAGGACGGGGCATCGAAGAAGAAAAACGAGATCTAATCCTCTCACTTGATTATAAGATAATGGAATTACTAATTGAAAAACCAGGATTCACAACTCTTGTTATGGGGCAGCCACGCACATCTGGCTGTTTTTGCCCTGCTAATACTCTACTTCGCGATGCGCTTAAACCATTAACACAGGTATTTGATATTATTCTTATTGACTGTGAAGCAGGCCTTGAACAAATCAATCGTAAAGTAGTCAAAACCATTAATCTTTTATTAATCGTTTCTGATCCTACAATGAGGGGGATCCAAACTGCTTCTGCCATTAAAGAGATGGCTCAAAAATTCACTCATGCCTCGAGAATTGGACTTATCTTGAATAAAATAACGAATCCCTCTATTGTTGAAATAATGCGCTCGAAAACAGACCTTGAAATTGTCGGGACAATTCCTTTCGACCCACAAATCGCAGAATTTGATTTACAAGGACGTTCGCTTCTTCAGCTTCCAGAAGATTCCGTGAGTCTCGAAGCAGTTTCAGATATTTTAAGTTATTTGAATATTATTCAATAAATCAAAAGAAAAATCAAGGCGTTACATTTGAAAGATAATACGAACTCAGTTGAATCTCCTATAAATAGCGATTTAGATCAATTAATCGAAATTCAAAAAGATTTAGAAACATATTTCGATTTAATTGGAATCAATTATAAAGATCAATTAGAAACGATTAAA